>NZ_WWIC01000061.1:0-84957 GCF_009872555.1 Streptomyces sp. SID5643 | reverse complement strand
TCGTTGTCCTGGCAGTAGGCGTTGTTGTTGCCGCGCTGGGTGCGGGCGAACTCGTCACCATGGCTGATCATGGGCACGCCCTGGGACAGCATCAGCGTCGCGATGAAGTTCCGCATCTGCCGGGCGCGCAGCCGCAGCACGTCGGGGTCGTCGGTCTCGCCCTCGACCCCGCAGTTCCAGGACCGGTTGTGGCTCTCGCCGTCGCGGTTGTCCTCGCCGTTGGCCTCGTTGTGCTTGTCGTTGTAGGACACCAGGTCGTGCAGCGTGAAGCCGTCGTGGCAGGTCACGAAGTTGATCGAGGCCAGCGGGCGGCGCCCGTCGTCCTGGTACAGGTCGGACGAGCCGGTCAGCCGCGAGGCGAACTCCGCGAGGGTGCGCTGCTCGCCCCGCCACAGGTCGCGCACGGTGTCCCGGTACTTGCCGTTCCACTCCGTCCACAGCGGGGGGAAGTTGCCCACCTGGTAGCCGCCCTCGCCGACGTCCCACGGCTCAGCGATCAGCTTGACCTGCGAGACCACCGGGTCCTGCTGTACCAGGTCGAAGAACGACGACAGCCGGTCCACCTCGTGGAACTGCCGGGCCAGCGTCGCCGCCAGGTCGAAGCGGAACCCGTCGACGTGCATGTCCGTGACCCAGTACCGCAGCGAGTCCATGATCAGCTGGAGCACGTGCGGGGAGCGCATGAGCAGGGAGTTCCCGGTCCCTGTCGTGTCCATGTAGTAGCGGGGGTCGTCCGTGAGCCGGTAGTAGCGCGAGTTGTCCAGGCCCTTGAAGGACAGCGTCGGGCCCAGGTGGTTGCCCTCGGCGGTGTGGTTGTAGACCACGTCGAGGATCACCTCGATCCCGGCCTCGTGCAGCGCCTTGACCGCCGATTTGAACTCCAGCACCTGCTGGCCCCGGTCGCCCCAGGACGCGTAGGCGTTGTGCGGGGCGAAGAAGCCGATCGTGTTGTAGCCCCAGTAGTTGTTGAGGCCCATGTCGACCAGGCGGTGATCGTTCACGAACTGGTGTACGGGCATCAGCTCCAGGGCCGTGACCCCGAGCTCGGTGAGGTGCTCGATGATCGCCGGATGCGCGAGGGCCGCGTAGGTGCCGCGCAGCTCCTCCGGGAGCCCCGGATGGCGCATGGTGAGGCCTTTGACGTGGGCCTCGTAGATCACCGTGTGGTGGTACTCGGTGCGCGGGCGCCGGTCGTCGCCCCAGTCGAAGTAGGGGTTGACCACGACCGACGTCATCGTGTGCGGCGCCGAGTCCAGATCATTGCGCCGGTCGGGGTCGTCGAAGTGGTAGCCGTAGACCTCCTCGCCCCAGCGGATCGAACCGCTGATCGCACGCGCGTACGGGTCGAGCAGCAGTTTCGCGGAGTTGCAGCGCAACCCGCGCTCCGGGGCGTACGGGCCGTGCACCCGGAACCCGTACCGCTGCCCCGGCATGATGCCCGGCACGTACGCGTGCCGCACGAACGCATCGCTCTCCCGGAGCTCGATCGCCGTCTCCGAGCCGTCGTCGTGGAGCAGACACAGCTCTACTCGGTCCGCGGCCTCCGAGAAGACCGCGAAGTTGGTACCGGCGCCGTCGTACGTGGCACCGAGTGGATACGCCTCGCCAGGCCAGACCTGCATGGATACGACTCTTTCAGGTGTGCGGCGCCGGTGGGGACGCCTTGGTCCCGAGTCTCCCCGAAAGTGAGGGAACCTCCTATGACTTATCTCCCTCTTACCGAGTGACCAGTGCATACGCGGTATGCCGAACTAGTGGGGCCAACACATACTCCCGGGGCTGTTGGGGGAGTAGGGGGAAGACGTGCGCAACATAGTGCACCGCCACCTGGGCAAGATGGTGGCCGGTACGACCATCGCGGTGGCCGGAACCGCCGTGATGGTGGCGGTGACCCTGCCGGGCACGGCGGGGGCGGACGACAGCGGGACCCGGGCGGGGCGGTCCGCCCCGCAGGCGGCCGGGGCTGCCGGGGCCGCCGGAGCCGGTGAGGCGGCGGCGGGCGGCCGGGCCGTGGCACCGGGGGTCGTCGAGGCGGCGCCCGCCGAAGGGCAGCAGGGCGAGGGCCGCGATCCGCTGACCGACGACGAACTGCGGCGGGCCGAGAAGATCGCCCTCAGCCGGCAGCTGTTCCGGAGCAGTGAGAGCGTGGACGGGGACCGCGGTCCGCAGCCCCTCGGCGTCGACCTCGCCGAGCCCGAGGCCGACGAAGCCGGCCGGCCGGACGCGCCCCGCCGGGCCGACGTGACCTTCTACGACTACCGGGACGACACCCTCGTCACCCGGACCGTCGATCTCGGCACCGGCAAGGTGGTGGCGACCGGCACCCAGCGCGGCGTCCAGCCGCCCCTGAGCCGCGCCGAGAAGGCCGAGGCGGCCGGTCTCCTGATCGCCGACCCGCTCGGTTCCGGCCTGAAGGCCGACTACAAGGACGCCACCGGCAAGACGCTCACCTCCCCTGACCAGCTCCAGCTCAGCGGAGCCGTCTACCGGGCCGCGCCGGGCGCCCAGCCCGCCGTGCTCGACCAGTGCGGAGAGCACCGCTGCGTCCGGCTGTTCCCGAAGATCAAGAACGGCCCGTGGGTCGACGCCCGGCAGCTGGTGATCGACCTGAGCGCCCGCAAGGTCGCCCGGCTCGACCGCTGACCCACCTTCTTCGCTCATCCGCCCACCCCGCTCCTCCTCGTCAGGGAGTCATCTCGTCATGCGCGTGAACAGCAACACCAAGGCCCGTACCCGGGCGGCCGCGGGCCTGACCGTGGCCGCGCTGGCCGCGGGTGCCACGGCCGGCGCGGGACCGGCCACCGCCCAGCCGAAGGCCGCCCCCGCCGCGGCGGCGGCCGAGTGCAGCGCCGCCTACCGCATCGAGCAGAAGCTCTCCTCCGGAACCACCTGGCGGATGTGCTGGCGCTACGACGGCAAGGCCGGCCTCGTGCTGGAGAAGATCTCGTACCAGCCCAAGGGCGAGCCCAAACCGATCAGGGTCCTCAACAGCGCCCGCCTCGGCCAGATCCACGTCCCCTACGACGACGGCTCGGTCGAGTACGACGACCTCACCGGCTTCGACTTCGCCCAGGGCCTGATGAACCTGGCACCGGGCGAGTGCCCCGGCGGCACCATCAAGACCGTCAAGGTCCCGGACTCCTGGAACGAGGACCCGAACGTCAAGGGCCTGTGCACCACCACCCGCTCCCGTGGCCACGCCTACCGCATGCAGGGCGACACCGCGAACAAGGTCTTCCAGGCCGAGGGCAAGGACCTCCTCGTCTACACGGTCAACCAGGTCGGCTGGTACGAGTACATGACCGAGTGGCGCTTCCAGGACGACGGCGCGATCACCATGAACGTCGGCGCCACCGGCAGCCTGTCCTGGGAGGACTACGACGCCGGCGACGGCCGCGGCTGGCCCATCGGCAAGGGCGCGAGCGCCAAGGCCACCAGCCACAGCCACAACGCCTTCTGGCGGCTCGACTTCGCCCTGGACGGCTCCACGAAGAACCGCGTCGAGCAGTACGACTCCACCGTCAGCGCGCCCACCCGCGGCCGGCGCGCCCCCACCACCAAGACCACCCGCACCAAGGTGACCAAGGAAATGGCCGGGGACAGCAAGGCCTACCGCTGGTGGCGCATGGTCAGCGCGACCGGCAAGAACAAGGACGGACACGCGCGCTCCTACGAGATCGTCCCCGGGGTCACGACCAAGTACCCCGGCCGCAGCTACACCAAGCGCGACCTGTACGTCACGCAGTACAACAAGTGCGAACTGTTCGCCAGCCACAACCCGGGCAACTGCGGCCCCGGAGCCGGGAAGTCCGTCGACAAGTGGGTGAACGGACAGACCCTGACCCACCCGGTGGTCTGGATGAACATCGGCTTCCACCACATAGCCCGGGACGAGGACCAGCAGCCCATGCCCGTCCACTGGCAGGGCTTCTCCATCGCCCCGCGCGACGTGACCGCCATGAACCCGCTCACTCCGGCCGAGCTCGCCTGGCAGAACGGCCAGTGGCGGCCCCGTCGTTGAGAACGACCCTGCCCATCCGGCTGCACCGCCGACCGCTCCCGGAGTACCCTTCCTTGATCGTTGACAAGGGGAGTGCTCGGGGGAGCGGAAGGCGGTGCGCGGGTGGGCTCGGGAGGGCTGGAGCTGCCCCCTGGTGACGAGGGTCACGAGGGGAACTCCACAGACGTCCCGACCGGTGCCGTGTCCCTGGCGCGGCCGATGGACGCGACGGGCTCGATCGGCCCGGAACTGGACTGGGACGCCGACGCCTGGCGTGAGGTGCGTACCCGCGCCCAGCGGGTCGGCCGGGCCTACATCTGGCTCAACCTCGTCGAACAGCGGTTGCGCGCCGTGGTCGCCGCCGTGCTGCGGCCCGTCTACGAACCCGTCCACGGCGAGGACTGGGTGGTGGCGGCCGCCGGACCGGCCGGCCAGGAGTGGGTGCAGCGCGCGGTGGCCGTCCGCGAGGTCAGCCGCCGCAAGGGCTATCTGCTCGACCCGGCCGACGACAACGTGCTCTCCTTCCTCACCCTGCCGCAGCTGCGCGAGCTGATGGTGCAGCACTGGCCCTGCTTCGAGCCGTACTTCGACGACCGCCGGGACGTCGAACTCGCCCTGGACGAGCTGGAGGTGACCCGCAACGTAGTCTCCCGCAACCGGGCCCTGTCCGAGGCCGTGCTGAGCCAGGCGGAGCGGGCCTCGGCGCGGCTGCTGGAGATGCTCGGCGCGGGCGGGGACGTGCCGTCGGCGCGCCGGCTGCCCGTCGACGCGGTCGAGGACCTGGTCGGCGACCGTTACGCCGACGTGGTCGCCGTCCACCCGGACCGGGTGCGGCTGATGCGGCAGTTCCCGGCCGAGGACATCTTCGGCGGTGCCCGCCGTCTCGACGCCATCGGCATCGGCCTCAACCTGCTCGTGCAGAACTTCTCCGGCCGGCGGCTGGTGCGGCTGGCCGAGTCCGGCTGCCGGGTCAGACTGCTGTTCCTCAACCCGGCCTCCAGCGCGGTCAAACGCCGTGAGCGGGAGCTCGGCATCAAGCGCGGCGAACTCAGCCGGGCCGTCGAGATGAACATCCTGCACATGCGCCGGGTGCGCGCCCGGCTGCGCGACCCGGGGGCCTTCGAGATCCAGGTCTTCGACGAGACGCCCCGCTTCACGGCGTACCTCGTGGACGGCGACGGCGCGGACGGCATCGCGGTGGTGCAGAGCTATCTGCGCCGCACCCGGGGCATGGAGGCACCCGTGTTCGTGTTGCGCAACGGCAGCAAGGTGGTGAAGCCGGGCGAGGCGGACGAAAGCGGCCTCTTTCCCACCTACCGCGAGGAGTTCGAGGTGATGTGGGCGGATTCACGACCGGTGTCCTGAACTGTGCCGTGCTGCACGGTGGTTCCCGGGCCCGCCGCCGCGGGTAACCGGAACGCGGTCCTCTGATTGTCAGTGGTGCGTGCGAAGGTGGGGACCACTGGGGGAACGCACCGCAAGAAGGGGGACCGCCCATGGGCTGGCACCGGGAGCTGCTCGTCGGCTTCGACCTGGAGACGACGGGCACCGATCCGCGCGAGGCGCGCATCGTCACGGGAGCCGTGATCGAGGTCAGGGGCGGAGAGCCGATCGGGCGCCGGGAGTGGCTGGCCGACCCGGGGGTGCCGATCCCCGAGGACGCGGTGGCCGTGCACGGCATCAGCAACGAGCGCGCGGCGGCCGAGGGCAGACCAGCCGACCAGGTGGCGGACGCCCTGGCCGACGTCCTCACCTCCTACTGGAAGACGGGCGTGCCGGTCGTCGCCTACAACGCGGCCTTCGACCTCACCCTGCTCTCCGCGGAGCTGCGGCGGCACGGCCTGCCGTCCCTGCGCGACCGCCTGGGCGGCGTGGACCCGGCGCCGGTCATCGACCCGTACACCATCGACCGCTGGGTCGACCGCTACCGCCGAGGCAAACGCAACCTCGAAGCGGTCTGCGCCGAGTACGGCGTCGTCCTCGACGCGGCGCACGACGCCATGGCCGACGCCCTGGCGGCGGCCCGCCTGGCCGGGGCGATAGCCGACCGCCACCCCAAGATCGCCATGCTCGGCCCGGCGGCCCTGCACCACCGCCAGATCGAGTGGTACGCGCAGTGGGCGGCGGACTTCCAGGCATTCCTGCGCGGCAAGGGCGACCCGACCGCCTCCGTCGACGGGACATGGCCCGTGCGGGAGCCGGCGGACGAGCCCGTCTGAGAGGGCTTCAGGCAGCGTCGGACGGCCCGATCAGAAGGGATACCACCGCACCGTCTCGTCCCCGTCCCGCAGCGACCGCACCCGCCGCTCGAACTCGGCCAGCGCCCTGGGGTTGCCCGGCGCATGCTGGGCGACCCACGCGCAACTGGCCGTCTCCCGGGCCCCGCGCAGCACACCGCAGCCCTCCCACTCGCGCACGTCCCAGCCGTAGGCCCGCGTGAACGAGGTATAGGCCTCGTCCCCGAGCCCGTAGCGGTCGTGGGACAGCGCCATCACCACGAGATCGTGCTCGCGCAGATCCGCGGACACCGTCTCCAGGTCCACCAGCACCGGACCGTCGGGCCCGACATGCACATTGCGCGGCAGCGCGTCCCCGTGGATCGGCCCGGGCGGCAGATGCGGCGTGAGCGCGGCGGCCCGGGCGGCGAACCCGTCCCGCCGCTCGCGCAGAAACGCGGCGTCCGCGGGATCGACCGCGTCCCCCGCGAGCCGCAGCCACCGCTCCACACCGCCCAGCAGGTCACGGGCCGGAAGGTCGAAGGGAGGGAGAGGCGTGGCATGCACGACCCGTAGCAGTTCGGCCAAATCCCGCGGCTGCGCGGGCCGTACGGCATCCGGCAGCCGATGCCACACCGTCACCGGATGTCCGTCGGCGAGCAGCGCCTCCGGCTCGGCGGCCCGCACCGCCGGCACGCCCGCCCCGGCGAGCCACACCGCGATGTCCAGTTCCCGGCGCGCCCGGTCCAGGAGCTCGGCATCGCGGCCGACCTTGACGACCAGGTCACCGGCGGCGAACACCGCGTTCTCGCCCAGGGCGAGCAGCCGCGCCTCCCCGGCCGCACCGGGCGGCAGCACCCCTGCCGCCGCCAGTACCTCCCGCGCCCGCGCCTCGTCCATCGTCCGCCTCCGTCGTCCACGCCTCGACCGTCGGGTTCCGGCCAGTCACCGGCCAGTGTCGCATCGGCACAGGTCGGGCGGCGTACGCGGTGCCTTGACGAGGCACACGGCCTTCACGAGCATGACCAGGCCGGCCGAGCGTGCAAAGGGGCTGATTCCGTGACATCGGTGACCGAGGCGTCGCCCCCTTCGCCACCGGCGCGGCGAGCCGGCCGCGGACCCGGCCCGGAGCGTCCCCGGAAGGCCGTCGACCACGGCGCCTGGTTCCTGGTGCTGCCCGCTCTGATCCCGATCCTCGTCCTCAGCGTCGGGCCGCTGCTGTACGGCGTCCTGCTGGCCTTCACCGACGCCCAGTCGGGCCGCACCGAGCCCACCCGGTGGATCGGCGCCCTCAACTTCCGGGACCTGCTGCACGACACGCTGTTCTGGGAGTCGTTCCGGGTCGGGCTGGTGTGGGCGGTCGGCGTCACCGTGCCGCAGTTCCTCCTCGCGCTGGGCCTCGCCCTGCTGCTCAACCAGGACCTGCGGCTGCGCTGGCTGGCCCGCGCCCTCGCGATCATCCCCTGGGCGATGCCCGAGGTCGTCGTCGGCATCATGTGGCGGCTCGTCTACAACCCGGACGCGGGCATCCTCAACGAGACCCTGCGGGGCATCGGCCTGGGCAGCGGCCGGGACTGGCTCAGCGGACTGGCGACCGCGCTGCCCGCCGTGATCGTCGTCGGCGTCTGGGCGGGCATGCCGCAGACGACGGTCGCCCTGCTCGCCGGTCTCCAGAACACCCCGCGCGAACTGCACGAGGCGGCGGCGGTCGACGGCGCGGGCGCCTGGCGCCGGTTCCGCACGGTCACCTGGCCCGCCCTCAGGCCCATCGCCCTCGCCATCACCGCGCTCAACCTCATCTGGAACTTCAACTCCTTCGCCCTGGTCTACGTCCTGACCAACGGCGGCCCGGGCGGCCGGACGAGGCTGCCCATGCTCTTCGCCTACGAAGAAGCCTTCCGCTACGGGCAGTTCGGCTACGCGGCGGCGATGGGCTGCGTGATGGTGGCCGTGATCTCGGTCGCGCTGGCCGTGTTCCTCGCCGGCCGCCTCAGGGGAGGTGACGACGCGTGAGGACCAGCCGCCCGGCGCGCATCGGCCAGTACACCGCCCTGCTTGCCTACCTCGTCTTCCTCGCCTTCCCGTTCCTCTGGCTGCTCTCCACCGCGTTCAAGCCGCCGCGCGAGCTGGGCAGCCTGCACCCGACGTGGATCCCCGAGGACCCCACCCTCGGCAACTTCCGGCAGGCCTTCGACGAACAGCCGCTGCTGCACGCCGCTCTCAACTCCCTGATCGCCGCGCTCGGAGCCGCCGTCATCGCCGTGCTGATCGCGACGCCGATGGCCTACGTCGTCGCCCGGCGCCGCACCCGGCTCGCCAAGGCCGTGGGGGGCTGGGTGGTGGTCAGCCAGGCGTTCCCGTTCGTGCTGCTGATCATCCCGCTGTTCCTGGTGCTGAAGAACCTCCGGCTGATCAACTCCGTGCCGGGTCTGGTGCTGGTGTACGTGGTGTGGGCGCTGCCCTTCGCGCTGTGGATGCTCGCCGGGTACGTACGGGCCGTGCCGACCGAACTGGAGGAGGCCGCGGCGGTCGACGGGGCGGGCCGGGTGCGGACCCTGGTCTCGGTGACCGCGCCGCTGCTCGCGCCCGGCATCGTGGCCACCGGGCTCTTCGCGTTCGTCACCGCGTGGAACGAGTTCTTCTTCGCACTCGTGCTCCTCAAGACACCGGAGAAACAGACCCTTCCCGTGGTGCTCACCCACTTCATCGGCGCCGAGGGCGTCGCTGACCTCGGCCCGCTCGCGGCGGCCGCGTTCCTCGCGACCCTGCCTTCCCTGGTCGTCTTCGCCGTCATCCAGCGGCGGATCACGGGCGGCATGCTCACCGGGGCGGTGAAGAGCTGATGCGCGCACGCCTGCCGGCCCTGGTCCTGGCCCTGATGCTGCTGCTCGCCGGCTGCTCCTCGGGCGGCACCCACGACGACGGCCGGATCACCCTGCGCTTCCAGTCCCTGGCCTGGCAGGAGGAGTCCGTCGAGGCCAACCGGCAACTGGTTGCGGAGTGGAACGCCGCCCACCCGGACATTCGGGTCGAGTACGTCCAGGGCAGCTGGGACAGCGTCCACGACCAGCTCCTCACCGCCTTCGAGGGCGGCGAGGCCCCCGACATCATCCACGACGCCTCAGACGACCTCGCGGACTTCGCCTACGGCGGCTACCTCGCCGACCTCAAGGGCCTGTTGCCCGCGAGGCTGACATCGGACATCCCGCAGCGCAGTTGGGAGACCACGACCTTCGGGGACGGCGTCTACGGCGTGCCGTTCCTCCAGGAACCGCGCGTGCTGATCGCCAACGCCACCTGGCTCAGGAAGTCCGGCGTGCGGATCCCGACGCCGGACAAGCCGTGGAGCTGGACCGAGTTCCGCCGGATCACCGAACGCCTCAGCACAGGGGGGAAGTACGGTGTCGCCTGGCCGCTGAAGGAACCCGTCTCCGCCACGCTCAACCTCTCCCTGTCGGCGGGCGGCCGGCTCTTCCACCGCGGGCCGGACGGCAAGGTGACGGTCCGGTTCGAAGCGGCCGACCGGACCGTGCCGCGCACCATCCACGACCAGGCGAACACCGACGGCAGCGCCTCGCCCACCACCCTGGGCAGCGGCGGCTCCGACACGCTGCCCGGCTTCTTCGGCGGCCGGTACGCGATGGTCCCGCTCGGCTTCTCCTACCGGCAGCAGATCGCCCAGCAGGCCCCCAGGGGCTTCGACTGGCAGGTGCTGCCCGCCCCGGCGGGCACCGACGGGCTCACCCAGGGCGTCAGCCCCCAGACCCTCTCCATCGCCGAGGACTGCCCCCACAAGAAGGAGGCCGCGGAGTTCCTCGGCTTCCTGCTGCGGCCGCGGAACATGGTCCGCCTCGCCCTCGGCGACTGGATGCTGCCCACCGGCACGCAGGCGCTGGAGGACCCCGCCCTGCGCACCACCCGGCACGGCTGGGCCACCGGCACCGCCCTCGCCGCCCACCTGCGCCCGGCCCCGGCGCAGACGGTCCGGGGCTACCCGGAGTGGAAGGACAAGGTGGCGACCCCCGCCTTCCAGGAGTACTACAGCGGAGCCATCGGCCTCGACGAACTGCGCGAACGGCTGGAGGAGGACGGCAACCTGGTGCTCGCCCGCTACCAGCGCTGACCCCGGCGGAAACCCGTTACCGGCCCACGTGTCGTCGAGGGGGACTTCCTGGCCGCGCGTCCGCCCCGGCAGGCCTTCTCGGCGCCTGCCGCAGCGGGGTGGGCTGACCCGGGTGGGGGCTGGTGGGCTGGGTGGCCCCGGCACGGTGGCTGCGTCTGCATGAGGTTCTGGCCTCGTGGGCCCACCCCACGGAGGAGGCGACCGGCTAGCCCCCGCATGCGGCCGCCCTCGCCCTGACCGGCGAGCCCGAGGTGGCCCGCCGGCTGAAGGAACTCCAGGCGCAGACCCGCCGCGGAGGGCGGCACCGGGCGGGCAGCCGACCTCATCGAGGCCGAACTGGCCGTACACAGGCCCTGAAGCCGCCGCGCCGCATCGGGCCGTCGTCACACCGCGACGGCCTGGCGGGTGAGGGTCAGGCGGGCGTTGTCGAGCGTGGCGTCCATGCGCGCCGACTGCCCCTTGGTGAACATGAACATCGCGGCGTCGTCGGTGTAGTCCATGTAGTTCATGAACATGTCGCCGTCGGGCCCGTTGCCGCACGTCACATGGGGGAAGGTCGGCGAACCGGCGTTCGCGCCGGCCTGGTTGGGGGTGTCCGCGACGAAGTCGCTGCCGCTGCACCCCTCGTCGTCGTCGCCCCAGATGTGCCGCAGGTTCAGCCAGTGCCCGATCTCGTGCACGGCCGTGCGGCCGCCGTCGAAGGGCGCCGTCGCGGTGCCGGTGGTCCCGAGGGCGGTGTGCGTGACGACCACGCCGTCCGTGGAGGCTGCGCCGCCCGGGAACTGGGCGTAGCCCAGCAGCCCGCGGCGCAGCTGACAGACCCAGAGGTTCAGGTAGATGTCCGCCGGCCAGGCGTCCTGACCACCGCTCAGGCTGAACTTGACCAGGTCGTCGGTGTCCCAGCCCGTGTTCGTGGTCTGGGTCCGCGTGATGCCGTCCGTGGGGCGGCCCAGCGGGTCGGTCCGGGCGAGGTGGAACTGCAACCGGGAGTCGGCGACCAGCTCCTGCCAGACCGCCGGGACCTTGCTCACGTCCGGGTTCGTCGCACGGAAGTCCCGGTTCAGCACGTCGATCTGACTGTGGATCTGGGCATCGCTCACGTTCTGCTCGGGCGTGTTGTGCACGACGTGCACCACGACGGGGATGTCGATGAGGCCCTGGCGGGCGGTGACCTGGTCCATCGACTCGTAGGCGAAGGCGGTGTTCTCGATCAGGGCCCGGTTCTCGGCGTACTCCGGGTTCAGGGTGAGGAGTCTGCGGTGCACCTCCATGGCGCCGCACCAGCGGCTGTAGTCGGGCGAGGTGGCGCGAAGGAATGCCTGCGCATCGGACATGGCTTGCCCCTCGGGGGAGCTGGGGTGTGCCGCGCACGCGGCTGCGGAACTGCGCGTGTCTCACGCGCCGCGAGGGCCGGGCGACGCCGGGCGGAGCGTTCGGTTGCCCGTTCCCTGCGAACCCATACACTGATAATTCTAGTCACTTCGGTGTAAGAGCGGCAATGTGGACGGCTTGGGTGAGTGAGGTGGCCGGGTCATGGGAGAGCCCCCGTCGGACCTGTTCCGTTCGTGGCTCCACTCCTACGAGGAGGATGACGACGACGTGCGGGTCTACCGGCCCGACGACTTCCCCTTCCCGCCCGCGCGCGGGCGCCGCGGCATGGAGTTCGCACCTGACGGCACCTTCGTCGACCACCCGCTGGGACGCGGTGACGCCCCCGGCACCGTGCCCGGGCGCTGGCGGCTCGTAGCGGACCGCCGTATCGAGCTCACCTTCGGGGGCGACCGCCCGGACCGGGCGCTGGAGATCGTGCGCTGCGACGCGGACGTCCTCCAGGTGCGGCGCCTGACCTGACGCGGGGCGCCTGACGCGGGGCGGCGAAAGGCCCGTTGGTTGCCCCGGCAACCAACGGGCCGATGACCCCGCAGCGGAGATCAGACCTTGAGGGGCTCGCCCTCGTCGTCCCGCACCACCGCTCCGGCGACCGCCTGCGGCGTCTCGTCGTGCGTGAGGTCCGGCAGCCGGTGCAGCCACTTCGGCAGGTACCAGTTGCGCTCGCCGAGCAGCGCCATCACGGCCGGCAGCAGCACACCCCGGATGATCGTCGCGTCGATGAGCACCGCTGCCGCGAGGCCGACGCCCATCTGCTTCATGGACTGCATCGACAGCGTCCCGAAGATGGCGAACACGGCGACCATGATGACCGCGGCACTGGTGACCACCCCGGCCGTGGTGACCACGCCGTGCCGGATCGCGTCCTTCGTCGCCAGACCCCGCAGCCGCGCCTCGCGGATCCGGGAGACCACGAACACGTGGTAGTCCATCGACAGACCGAACAGGATGACGAAGAGGAACAGCGGCAGCCAGGTGATGATCGCGCCGACGCCCTCCGCGCCCACCAGGGACGCGCCCCAGCCGTGCTGGAAGACGGCCACGAGGATCCCGTACGCGGCGCCCACCGACAGCAGGTTCAGCACGATCGAGGTGACGGCGATGGTCAGCGAGCGGAACGACAGCAGCATCAGCGCGAAGGCGAAGACCACGACGAACGCGAACACCGGGACCACAGCGCCCGCCAACTGGTCGTTGAAGTCCTTGGAACCCGCGACCTGCCCGGTGATGGGCGCCTCGACCCCGGCGACCTTGCCGAGCGTGGCCGGCCGCACCTCGTCGCGCAGCTTGTCCAGGCTCGCACCCGCCTTGTCCAGATCGGAACCGCCGACGAGCGGAACGTAGACGAACGCCATGTTCTGCGCGTCGTGCAGCTTGATCTCCACCGGCCCGCGCGAGGCGCCCGAACTGATCGCCCGGTCACGGAAGTCGGCGAGCGCGGACTTCACCTCGGGCGCGTTGATGTCGTCCGCCTTAACGACCACCTCGGCCGGCTCGGAACCGCCCGGGAAGGCCTCGTTGAGCCGGTTGTACGTCTGGACGATCGGCAGCGAGTCACCGAACTCCTGGTCCAGCGTGAGCTGCTGCGTCTTCATGCCGAGCGCGGGAGCCGCGATGGCCAGCAGCGCTCCGGTCGCGACGACCACCGCGATCACCGGCTTGGCGAGGACGCGCCGCAGCACGGCCGTCCAGAACCTGCTGTCCTGGCTGCCGCCGCTCTTCCTGCGCCGGCGCAGGAACGGGATGCGGCCCTTCTCGACGCGCTCACCGAGCAGCGACAGCAGCGCGGGCAGCACCGTCACGGACCCCACCATCGCCACGGCCACCACCATCAGCGACGCCAGGCCCATCGCCTCGAACTCGGCGAGGCCGGTGAACAGCATGCCCGCCATCGCCACGCACACCGTGACACCCGAGACGACGATCGCCCGGCCGCTGGTCGCGGCGGCGATCCTGAGAGCCGTCTGCGCGTCCCGGCCGGCCTCGCGCTCCTCGCGCTCGCGGCGCAGGTAGAACAGGCAGTAGTCGACGCCGACGGCCAGGCCGATCAGCAGCATCACGGAGTTCGCGGTGTCGCTCATCGGCATCACATGGCTGACGACGCCCATCAGGCCCATCGTCGCCATGATCGCGGTGATCGCCAGCACCACCGGCAGCAGCGCCGCCACCAGCGCGCCGAACGCGATCAGCAGGATGCCGAAGGCCACCGGCACCGCGGAGTACTCGGCCTTCTTGAAGTCGTCGCCGAACGCGTCGTCGAACGTCTTCATCATGCTGGCGCCGCCGATCTCCTCGATCCGCAGCGCCTCGTGGTCCTGCTGGACGCCCTCGACGGCCTTCAGTACCGGCTCGACCCGCTCGCCCGCGGTGTCGGACTCGCCGCGCATGTCGAACTGCACGAGCGCGCTGCGGCCGTCCTTCGAGATCGTCTTCGTGTCGTACGGCGAGGCCACCTCGGTGACCCGGCCGGTCCCCTCGACCGCCCGCACGACGGCGTCGACGGCGTCCCGGAACTCGGCGTCCGTCGCCTTCAGGTCACCGCCCTTGGCCTGGATCAGCACGTTCTCACTGGCCGGCTCGTCGATCCCGGCGTCCTCGATGATCCGCGCGGCGGTGTGCGTCTCGCCCTTCAGCTGGTCGCTGTCCTTGACGTCGACCCGGCCCGCTGCCGAACCGAGCCCCATCGCCAGGACGACGAACAGCACCCAGATACCGACGGCAGCCCATCGGTGCCGGGCGCTCCAGCCGCCGGCCCGGGCGGCGAGGCCCCGCACCCGTATGTCTCCGTTCCCCATGACGGGCTTGCCCCCTCGAAGTGTGGTGGCGGCCCCCTGCCGCCCCCTTTCGCTTCGAAGGTATGGGCCGGATAAGGCCATCTCGTCGTGCTGTCCGGTGAAGTGGCGGAGCCCGGGCTCATCCCCATGGAGCGAGCTCCCTCCCCACTGGGGAGGACCCCCACGGACTGTGGCCCCTTACACCTATCGTCAGACATATCGGTCTCCTCGGGTGTGTGGATCCTGAGCAGACGGTTGTGTCCCGCGAAGACGGGTGAGTAATTTACGGGGCCGGGCAGCTGCCCGCGGCGGCCGTCGTGCCCACCCCCACGGGGCACGACGGCCGCTTTATCGTGAGCGGATGACGACGACATACGCGGCCCTGCTGCGCGGCATCAACGTGGGCGGCAGCCGGAAGGTCCCCATGGCCGGCCTGCGCACACTCCTGACGGACCTCGGCCACGACGACGTCCGCACGTACCTCCAGAGCGGCCAGGCCGTGTTCTCCTCCGGCCACGGCAGCGAGGAGTCACTGGCCGGCGAGATCGCGCAGGCCATCGAGAAGCGGTTCGGCTTCGGCGTCGACGTGATCGTGCGCGACCACGCCTATCTGCGGGCGATCGCCGAGGCCTGCCCGTTCCCCGCGGCCGAACTGGAGCCCAAGCAGCTCCACGTCCCCTACTTCTCCGCGCCCGTCACCCCCGACCGCTTCGCGGAGATCGACCAGAACGCCTGCCTCCCCGAGGAGTTCCGCCTCGGCGACCGGGCTCTGTACCTGTACGCCCCGAACGGCCTCGGCCGCTCCAAGCTGGCCGAGCACCTGTCGAAACCGCGCATCAACAAGGGCGTGACCGCCACGACCCGCAACTGGAACACCGTCGTCAAGCTGGTGGAGATGACAGGTGTCTGAGCGCAACCCGGCCGTCGAGTCCGCGATGGAGGGCGAACTCGCCCTGCTCACCCCGAAGGTCCGCCGGTCGCCCGAGCGGGTCGGGGCGCTGCTGCACCCCGACTTCCACGAGTTCGGAGCCTCCGGCCGGCACTGGAGCCGGGCCGCCATCATCGCCTCCCTGGCCGCCACCGCCGAGTCCGGCACCGAGGCCGTCGCCGTCTCCGCGCTGAGAGGCGTGCAGCTCGCCCCGGACCTGGTGCACCTCACCTACGACACCGAGTACGACGGCAGCCACGCCCACCGCAGTTCGCTGTGGCGGCGCACGGAGGGCCGCTGGCTGCTCTGGTTCCACCAGGCGACCCCGTTCAGCGCACGGGCGAGTTGACCCTGCGGTTCCCAGGCGGGGCCGTGGCCGGAGCGGCCCCCCGGCACGGGCAACCCGCCGGCTGTTCCCGTGAACGCGCCCGTCGCCCCCTGCGTACCTACGGAGGGACGGCACGAGAACGGAGTCTCGCGAGAGGAATCGCACGGCGACCGACAGGAGCCCGCAGTCATGAGCGACACGAACCTCGTCTACACCTACGCGGTCCTGCGCCGCACCCCCGAGGCCGCGGCGGCCACGGCCCACCTGCGCGGTGTCGCCGGGGAACCGATCCACCTGGTCGCCCCGGCCGTGAGCGGCCACCAACTCGCCTTCGCCATCGGCCACGTCCCGTCCGCCGACTACGACGACGTCCCCCTCCAGGCCCATCTCCACGACGTGGACTGGCTGGAGTCCACGGTCCGTACCCACCACGCCGTGGTGGCCGCCCTGGTCGCCTCCGGCGCCGCCGTGCTTCCCCTGCGCCTGGCCACCGTCTACCCCGACGTGGACCGCGCCCGGCAGGCGCTCGACACCCGCCGCGGCTACTTCCTCTCCCTTCTCGACCGCCTCACGGGCCATGTCGAACTCGGCGTCAAGATCTACGCGGCCCCGGACATCACCCCGCCCGAGGACGGCCCGGAGCCCGCGCAGGACCCGGTCACCGGCCTCGGAGTGGGCCGCGCCTACCAGGTGATCCGCCGCCGCAGACAGCGCCGGAACGAGGAGGCGTGGCGCACGGTCGTCCAGGCCGCGGCCCGCCTCACCGACACGGCCCGCACTCTCGCCGTGGACCGCGTCGCCCACACCCCCGAGCGCGGCAGCCTGGCGGGCACGGCCCCCGGCACCAACGTCGCCAACGACGCCTACCTCGTCCCGGCCGACCGCGTCGTAGCCTTCCGCGCGGGCATCCTCGCGGCCGCCCAGGGCGTCCCCGGCCTCCGCGTGGAGATCACCGGCCCCTGGGCCCCGTACTCCTTCGCCCTCCAGCCGGAACCCCACGAGGAACCGGCGGCGTGACGGCCGGCCCGTCCGGCTGACGTATCAGGCGCTCACGGCCGACGGCAACGGCATCCGAGCCGCCTCGTACCGGTCCAGCACGACCCGCGCCACCTCCGGCGCCGGGCCCAGGACGTCCGCCAGGACGTCCGCCTGCGCCGCGCCCCGGGCGATGCGGTCCGGGAGGAAGCCGGGGGCCAGGACGTAGGGGGCGACGGCGACGCGGGTGCAGCCGAGGGCGCGGAGTTCGCGGACGGCGTCCTCCGTGCGCGGGAGGGATGCGGAGGCGAACGCAGGCCGCACGGCGCACCAACCGGTGTGCCGCCACTCCCGCGCGATTTCTGCGATCACTGCGATCGCCTCCGGGTCGGTGGACCCCGCCGAGGCCAGGACGACCCCCGTCGAGGACTTGTCGGCGGGGGTCAGGCCCGCCTCGTACAGGCGGCGTTCCAGTGCCGCCAGGAGCAGGGGTGAGGGGCCCAGGACGTCCGCCTGGTGGATGCGCAGCTGCGGGGGCGCGTCCGCGAGGACCGCCGGGATGTCCGCCTTCGCGTGGAACGCCCGGGTGAGGAGCAGGGGCAGGGCCACGACGTCGCGCACGCCCTGCACCGCCAGGGACTCCAGGACCCCCTGCACCGAAGGGACGTTGAAGTCCAGGAAGCCCGTCTCCACCCGTACGTCGGGGCGCGTCGCGCGCACCCGGCGTACCAGGGCGTGCACCGTCGCGGCATGCCGCGGGTCGCGGCTGCCGTGGGCGATGACGAGGAGAACGGGCTTGTTCGTCATGGGACTCAGCTCTTCACCAGCAGGCCGCGGCTGCGCAGCACCCACCGCTCCAGCGGGCTGAAGATCAGCAGGTCGATGGCGATGCCGACGATCAGGATGAGCAGGATCGCCTCGAACACCATGGCCATGTCGCTGGCGTTGCGGCCGTTCTCCAGCAACTGGCCGAGTCCGACGCCGAGGTCGGGGAAGGACGCGATGATCTCGGCGGCCATCAGGGAGCGCCAGGAGAAGGCCCAGCCCTGCTTCAGGCCCGCCACATAGCCGGGCAGGGCCGCGGGCAGGACGATGTGCCAGGTGCCCTTCAGGCCCGTGGCGCCCAGCGTGCGGCCCGCGCGCAGGAACAGCGGGGGGACCTGGTCCACGCCGGAGACCAGACCGTTGGCGATCGACGGGACCGCGCCGAGCAGGATCACCGCGTACATCATCGAGTTGTTCAGACCCAGCCAGATCACCGCAGGAGGCACCCAGGCGACCGACGGCAGGGACTGGAGGCCCGACAGGATCGGGCCGATCGCCGCACGGACGAACTTCACGCGGGCCACGATCAGACCCAGCGGCGTGCCGATCAGCAGGGCGAAGCAGAAACCGAGCAGGCCACGCGAGACGCTGGTCCAGATGTAGCCGAGCAGCTCGCCCTGGAGCCACGCCGTGCGCACGACGTCCCACACCGCGGACGGCGCGGGCAGCTTGGTCGGGTCGTCGACGACCTTGAACGAGACGAGCGCCTGCCAGACCGCCAGGACCAGCGCGACGGCGAGGACGGGCGGCAGGATCTTCTGGGTGAGGGTCTGCCGGAACGGGGTCCGGCTCGTCTGCCGCGTCTCCAGCGCGTCGAGACCCGCCTCGAGCCCGGCGAGATCGTTGCCGTCCTTGGCGACGGTCGGCGAATCAGTGCTGGCCATGACGGCGGATCTCCCCACGCAGTTCTTCGGTGATCTCGACGGAAAGCTCCGCCACGGCGGTGTCCTCGATGCGGCGCGGATGCGGGATGCCGACCGTCCACTCACGAGCGATCCGCCCGGGCCGGGAGGACAGCAGCACCACACGCTGCGCCAGCCGGACCGCCTCGCGCACGTTGTGCGTGACGAACAGGACGGACAGCTGGGTCTCGCGCCAGATGCGGGTCAGCTCGTCGTGCAGCACGTCCCGCGTGATGGCGTCCAGCGCCGCGAACGGCTCGTCCATCAGCAGCAGCTTGCTCTCCTGGGCGAGCGCCCGCGCCAGGGCGACGCGCTGGCGCATACCGCCCGACAGCTCGTGCACCCGCTTGCCGTACGCGCCCTTCAGCCGCACCAGTTCGAGCAGTTCCTCGGCCCGCTCCCGGCGCTCGGCCTTCGGCACGCCCCGCAGCTTCAGGGCGAGTTCGATGTTCTTGCCCGCGGTCAGCCACGGGAACAGCGCGTGCTCCTGGAACATCAGCGCCGGACGGCCGTCCGTGGCGATCTCGCCGGCGCTGGGGCGGTCCAGGCCCGCCACCAGGTTGAGCAGCGTGGACTTGCCGCAGCCCGAGGCCCCCAGGAGGGTGACGAACTCTCCGGGCGCGACATCGAGGGTGATGTCGTCCAGGACGAGCTGCTGCCCGGCGGGCCCCGCGAACGACTTGGACACGTGGTCGATCCGGGCGGCGTGCGTGGCCGACTCGGTGCCGTCGGCGGCCTTGGCGAGGGTCGTGGCCATGGTCGTCACCTCCTGGGAACTCTTCACAATGCGCCTTCGGGATGCGGCTTCGGGATGCGGGCTTACTTCACGCCGAGTCCGGCGTCGTCGACCGCGGGCAGGCCCTCGGCCTTCAGGACCTTGTTCAGCGGCGCGAGGTCGTAGATGCCCTTCAGGTCCGGCTTCTCCAGCAGCCCCGCCTTCACCGCGTGCTCCGCCTCGGTGCTGAGGGTGGAGGCCAGCGGGTCGTCGGTGAACCGGATCGACTTCCACGCCGGGTCCAGCACGTCGGCGGGCAGCGCCTTACCGGTTTCCTGCTCCAGCAGCTTGTTCGCCGCTTCCTTCGCCGCGTCCGGGTTGGCGTTGATCCACTTGTTGGTCTCGACCGAGCCCTTGAGCACCGCCTCGACGACCTTCGGGTGCTTCTTGAGGAAGTCCTGCCGCACGATGATGTTCGTGATCACGAACTTCTTGTCCGGCCACAGCGTCGACTCGTCGAGCAGGACCTTGCCGCCCTCGGCGACCAGCTTCGACGCGGTCGGCTCCGGCACCCACGCGCCGTCGACCGACCCGGCCTTGTAGGCGTCCGGGGTGACCTTGTTGTCGCTGCGGACGACCGTGACATCGCCCTTGCCGCTCTGCGGGTCGACCTTCCAGCCCTGCTCCGCGGCCCAGTTGAGGAACGCCACGTCCTGCGTGTTGCCGAGCTGCGGGGTCGCGATCCGCTTGCCCTTGACGTCCTTCAGCGACTTGATCCTGTCCGGGTTGACCACGAGCTTCACCCCGCCGGACGCCGAACCGCCGATGATGCGCAGGTTCTCGCCCGCGGACTTGGTGTAGCCGTTGATCGCGGGGGAGGGACCGATCCAGCCGATGTCGATCGAACCGGAGTTGAGCGCCTCGATCTCCGAGGGGCCGGCGTTGAAGACGGCCGGTACGACCTCCGTGGCGCCGAGGGCCTTCTGGAAGATGCCCTTCTGCATGCCGACCAGCGCGGTGCCGTGGGTGAGGTTGCCGAAGTAGCCGATCTTGACTTGGTCGAGACCCTCGATCTTCTTCGCCCCGGCGGCGACCTTGGCGGTGCCGTCGTCCTTGGCCTGGGAGCCGTAACCGCAGGCGGCCAGGGTGAGCAAGGGGACGGCGGCGATGACCGCGAGGCCGCGGCGCAGAGCGGATGATGCAGGCACGGGAGGTGGTCCTCTCGGAGGCCCGGCGGTCACGTCCGGTTCAGGTCGTGGCCGGGAGTTCGGCGGGTTTTCGTCGACGGCGGTGGGGGGTGAGGGCGCGCAGGCAGTGCGCGTACGTCAGCGCACACATCGCGCAACCCCGCCCTGCCCGCTGCCGAGAGCACCGCTGCCGACGCGGCCGCCCTCCTTGGCGAACATCGAGTAGAAGTCCGGGGAGGTCATGTCAGAAGTCCCACCCGTCGTCCTCGGACTCGTCCTTGACCGGCTCCGGGGCCGCGAAGGACTCGCCGACCATGCCGGCGGTGAGGGTCTGGCCGTCGTTCGGGTCGATCAGGATGAACGAGCCGGTACGGCGCGAGTCGGCGTAGGAGTCGACCGGCAGCGGCTCGGCGGTACGGACCTTCACCCGGCCGATGTCGTTGGCGACGAGCTGTCCCGGGTGCGGGTGCAGGGACAGGTCGTCGAGTGTGAGACGGGACGGGATGTCCTTGACGATCGCCTTGACCGTGCGGGTGCCGTGCTTGAGGAGTACCCGGTGGCCGACCGTCAGCGGGGCGTCGGCGACGTGGCAGACGGTCGCTTCGATGTCCTGCGTCGTCGCGGGCGCGTCCTTGCTCGGCACGATCAGGTCGCCGCGCGAGATGTCGATGTCGTCCTCCAGCAGGAGGGTCACCGACTGCGTCGTCCAGGCCACGTCCACCGGCTCGCCCAGCAGGTCGATGCCGGAGATCTTCGAGGCCCGGCCGGACGGCAGCACGGTGACGGACTCGCCCACGCGGAAGGAGCCGGCCGCGATCTGCCCGGCGTAGCCCCGGTAGTCCGGGTGGTCCGCGTTCTGCGGGCGGATCACGTACTGGACGGGCAGCCGGGCGTGGCAGTGGCTCAGGTCGTGGCTGACCGGCACCGTCTCCAGGTGCTCCAGCACGGTCGGGCCGCCGTACCAGTCCATGTTGGCGGAAGGCTCCACCACGTTGTCGCCGACGAGTGCCGAGATCGGGATCGCGGTCACCTCGGGGACACCCAGCTCGGTCGCGTACGCCGTGAACTCCTCGGCGATGCCCGCGAACACCGTCTCCTCGTAGCCGACGAGGTCCATCTTGTTGACGGCCAGCACCACGTGCGGCACGCGCAGCAGGGCAGCGATGGCCGCGTGGCGGCGGGTCTGCTCGACGACGCCGTTGCGGGCGTCGACCAGGATCACCGTCAGCTCGGCGGTGGAGGCGCCGGTGACCATGTTGCGCGTGTACTGCACGTGGCCCGGGGTGTCGGCGAGGATGAACCGCCGCAGGGGCGTGGCGAAGTAGCGGTAGGCCACGTCGATGGTGATGCCCTGCTCCCGCTCGGCGCGCAGGCCGTCGGTGAGCAGTGCGAGGTCCGGGGCCTCCTGGCCGCGGCTCGCGGAGACCCGCTCCACGGCCTCCAGCTGGTCGGTGAGCACCGACTTGGAGTCGTGCAGCAGCCGCCCGACGAGGGTGGACTTGCCGTCGTCGACGGAACCGGCGGTGGCGAACCGCAGAAGCGTCGTTTCCGCGAGTTCCTCGGTGGTGATGGTGCTCATCTCTAGAAGTACCCCTCGCGCTTGCGGTCTTCCATCGCGGCCTCGGACATCTTGTCGTCGGCGCGGGTGGCGCCCCGCTCGGTGAGCCGGGAGGCGGCGATCTCCACGATCACCTTCTCGATGGTGTCGGCGTCGGAGTCCACCGCGCCGGTGCAGGACATGTCACCCACGGTCCGGTAGCGCACGAGCCGCTTCTCGACCGTCTCGCCGTCCTTCGGCCCGCCCCACTCGCCGGCGGTCAGCCACATGCCGCTGCGGGAGAACACCTCGCGCTCGTGGGCGTAGTAGATCTGCGGCAGCTCGATGCCCTCGCGGGCGATGTACTGCCACACGTCCAGCTCGGTCCAGTTGGACAGCGGGAACACGCGGACGTGCTCACCGGGCGCGTGCCGGCCGTTGTACAGGTTCCACAGCTCCGGGCGCTGGCGGCGCGGGTCCCACTGGGAGAACTCGTCGCGCAGGGAGAACACCCGCTCCTTGGCCCGGGCCTTCTCCTCGTCGCGGCGGCCGCCGCCGAAGACGGCGTCGAACTTCTCCGCCTGGATCTTCTCGGTCAGCGGCAGCGTCTGGAGCGGGTTGCGGGTACCGTCCGGGCGCTCCTTGAGGACACCGCGGTCGATGTACTCCTGCACGGAGGCCACGTGCAGCCGCAGCCCGTGCCGCTCGACCGTGCGGTCGCGGTAGTCGAGGACCTCGGGGAAGTTGTGCCCGGTGTCCACGTGCAGCAGCGAGAACGGCACCGATGCCGGCCGGAAGGCCTTCAGCGCCAGGTGCAGCATGACGATGGAGTCCTTGCCGCCGGAGAAGAGGATCACCGGCCGCTCGAACTCGCCCGCCACCTCGCGGAAGATGTGCACCGCCTCGGACTCCAGGGCGTCGAGGTGGGAGAGCGCGTACGGGCTTTCGGTCCCCTCGGAAACGGTGGCGACGGTCGTCGTCATGCCAGTCCCCTTTCGCTGAGCAGGGCGTACACCGACGCCGCGGACTCCTGCACGGTCTGGTTCTGCGACTCGATGCGCAGGTCGGGCGACTCGGGCGCCTCGTACGGGTCGTCGACCCCGGTGAGCCCGGTGAGCTCGCCCGCGGCCTGCTTGGCGTACAGGCCCTTCACGTCCCGCTCGCTGCACACCTCGACCGGCGTGGCCACGTGCACCTCGACGTAGGCGGTGCCGTTCGCCTGGTGGCGCTTGCGCACCGCCTCGCGGCTGTCCTGGTACGGCGCGATGACCGGGACGAGGGCCAGCACGCCGTTGCGGGCGAGCAGTTCGGCAACGAAGCCGATGCGCTGCACGTTGGTGTGCCGGTCCTCGCGGCTGAAGCCGAGACCCGCCGAGAGGAACTCGCGGATCTCGTCGCCGTCGAGCACCTCGACCCGGTGGCCCTCCTCGCGGAGCCGGCCGGCCAGTTCGTGGGCGATCGTGGTCTTGCCGGCGCTCGGCAGACCCGTGAGCCAGACGGTGGCTCCGGTCGTCACGTCACTCTCCTGAATCGTCGTCGTCATCCGTGCAGCCCGCACTCGGTCTTGCTGCGGCCCGCCCAGCGGCCGGCGCGCGCGTCCTCGCCCTGAAGGACCCGGCGGGTGCAGGGCGCGCAGCCCACGGAGGCGTAGCCGTCCATCAGCAGCGGGTTGGTCAGCACGCCGTGTTCGGTGACGTAGGCGTCCACGTCGTCCTGGGTCCAGCGGGCGATCGGCGAGATCTTGACCTTCTGCCGCTTCTCGTCCCAGCCGACCACCGGGGTGTTCGCCCGGGTCGGGGACTCGTCGCGGCGCAGACCGGTCGCCCAGGCCTGGTAGTCCTTCAGGCCCTCTTCCAGCGGCTGGACCTTGCGCAGCTTGCAGCACAGGTCGGGGTTGCGGTCGTGGAGCTTCGGGCCGTACTCGGCGTCCTGCTCGGCGACCGTCTGCCGCGGGGTGAGCGTGATCAGGTTGACGTCCATCACGGCCTCGACCGCGTCGCGGGTGCCGATGGTCTCCTCGAAGTGGTAGCCCGTGTCGAGGAAGACCACGTCGACGCCGGGCATGGCACGGGCGGCGAGGTGGGCGACCACCGCGTCCTCCATGGAGGAGGTCACGCAGAACCGCTTGCCGAACGTCTTCGCCGCCCACTGGAGGATCTCCGGCGCGGAGGCGTCCTCAAGATCGCGGCCCGCCTGTTCGGCGAGCTGCTTCAGGTCCTCGGTGGTGCGCTCTTCCTGAGCGGTCGTCATATCTGTGCCCCTCCGGAGTCGGATCGCTTCAGTCCCTGGGCCAGCAGCCCCAGGAACTTCAGCGAGAAGGCCCGGCTGCACGCCGCGCATTCCCACGCGCCGTGCCTGCCCTCCGCGGCCTCACTCGGACGCAGGTCCTCGTCGCCGCAGTAGGGGCAGTAGAACGGTGCCGCCCGCTCGCTCATGACAGGGCCTCCTCACTGGCCCGCGCCGCCCACGCGGCGAACCGCTCGCCGTCCTCGCGCTCGGCCTGGAACCGCTTCAGGACGCGCTCGACGTAGTCGGGCAGTTCCTCGGAGGTGACCTTCAGACCGCGGACCTTGCGGCCGAAGCCGGCCTCCAGGCCCAGGGCGCCACCCAGGTGCACCTGGTAGCCCTCGACCTGTTCGCCCTGGTCGTTGAGCATGAGCTGGCCCTTGAGACCGATGTCCGCGACCTGGATACGGGCGCAGGCGTTCGGGCAGCCGTTGAGGTTGATGGTGAGCGGCTCGTCGAAGTCCGGCAGACGACGCTCCAGTTCGTCGATCAGCTGCGCACCGCGCTGCTTGGTCTCGACGATGGCGAGCTTGCAGAACTCGATGCCGGTGCAGGCCATGGTGCCGCGCCGGAACGAGGAGGGCCGGGCGGTGAGATCGAGCGCCTCCAGGGCCTCGACGAGCGAGTCGACCTGGTTCTCCTCGACGTCGAGGACGATCATCTTCTGCTCGACGGTGGTGCGCACCCGGCCCGAGCCGTGGGCCTCGGCGAGGTCGGCGATCTTCGTGATCGTGGCGCCGTCGACGCGTCCCACCCGCGGGGCGAAACCGACGTAGAAGCGGCCGTCCTTCTGCCGGTGCACACCGATGTGGTCGCGCCACAGCTGGGACGGCTGCTCCGGGGCGGGCCCGTCCACCAGCTTGCGCTTGAGGTACTCGTCCTCCAGGACCTGCCGGAACTTCTCGGCGCCCCAGTCCGCGACGAGGAACTTCAGGCGGGCGCGGGTGCGAAGCCGCCGGTAGCCGTAGTCACGGAAGATCGAGATGACGCCCTCGTAGACGTCCGGGACGTCGTCGACCGACACCCAGGTGCCCAGCCGCACGCCCAGCTTGGGGTTGGTGGACAGGCCGCCGCCGACCCACACGTCGAAGCCGGGGCCGTGCTCGGGGTGGACGACGCCGACGAACGCGACGTCGTTGATCTCGTGCACCACGTCCAGCACCGGCGAGCCCGAGATCGCCGTCTTGAACTTGCGGGGGAGGTTCGAGTACGCCGGGTTGTTCAGGACGCGGCGCTTCATCTCCTCCAGAGCCGGGGTGCCGTCGATGATTTCGTCCTCGGCGATGCCCGCCACCGGCGAGCCGATCATCACACGCGGGGTGTCGCCGCAGGCGGTGACCGTCGACAGGCCCACGCCCTCCAGCCGGTTCCAGATCTCGGGCACGTCCTCGATCCGGATCCAGTGGTACTGGACGTTCTGCCGGTCCGTGATGTCGGCGGTGCCGCGCGCGAACTCCTGCGAGATCTCGCCGATGACCCGCAGCTGCCGCGTGGTCAGCGCCCCGCCGTCGATCCGGACGCGCAACATGAAGTACTCGTCGTCCAGCTCCTCCGGCTCCAGGATCGCCGTCTTGCCGCCGTCGATGCCGGGCTTGCGCTGGGTGTACAGCCCCCACCAGCGCATCCGGCCGCGCAGATCGTTCGGGTCGATCGAGTGGAAACCGCGCTTGGAGTAGATCGTCTCAATGCGTGTCCGCACATTGAGACCGTCGTCGTCCTTCTTGAACTGCTCGTTGCCGTTCAGCGGGGTGTGGTGCCCCACGGCCCACTGACCCTCACCGCGGTGACGGCTCACCTTGCGGCGGGGAGTCGCGTCGGCAGGCTTCTGCGGGGTGGCGGCCATGGTTGATACGTCCTTCGGACAGGCGGGAATGCGGCTCTGACCTGCGCGTGCGCGCACGGGCATAGGTGCGCGTCATTGCGCGGGAAAGGAGAGGAGAAAGGGGATGTCGGGCGCGGGCTGAGTACGCTCAGTGCGCCGGACAGATGGCGCTGGACATGCGGCCGAGGTCGACGTGCCGCCGACTCACCAAGGCAATTCCAGTTCCGGACATGACGGAAGCGTGTCACGGCGATCTGGACACAGTCCAGCTTCGTCCAAAATGCGGACACCCTTGTCTCGCAGAGCAAGACAAGGGTGGTGTAGGTCACATGGGGTGGTTCTGAGGTGTCCGTCCAGGTCAGACGGGGAACGCCCCAGGCCACGGTCCCGGAGCGGCGGCCTCCGCCTCCTCCTCGACCTTGGTGTCGAACAGCGTGAAGCCCCGCCGCAGATAGTTGTCCATCGCGTGCTCGCCGTCCTTGCTGCACGTGTGCAGCCACACCCGCTTCGTCGGCGCCAGTCCCGCCCAGCGGTCCGCGAGGTCCCAGGCCCGGGCCGTGCCGTACGACAGCAGGTGACCGCCGATGCGCCGGCCCCGGAAGGCGGGGAGCAGCCCGAAGTAGACGATCTCCACGACCGCGTCGTCCTGCGCCTCCAGCTCCACGTACCCCGCGGGCGTGCCCCGGTCGTAGGCCACCCACGTCTCCACCCCGGGCCGCTCCAGGTGCTCCACCCAGCGCGCGTACGGCCAGCCGAGCCGGTCCGTCCAGAGGATGTCGCCGCCCACCGACGCGTAGAGGAACCGGCTGAACTCGGGCGAGGGCACCTCGGAGCGGACGACCCGGACGTCCCCGTCCGGCGCGACGGCCGGCAGCAGGTCGGTCGGGGCGGTCTGCTCCAGGGACCAGGTGGTCACGGCGATGGTGGTCATGCGGGCCAGAAAATCATCCGACCCACTCGTCTGTCGATCGGCCCCGTGCTCCGCGCGCGGCTCCGGTCAGTCCAGCGCCCGGTCGATCGACGTCAGCGGCAGGGCGAACAGCATCCGCCCCGACTGGGACCAGACCTCGCCCGTCTCCTCCCAGTAGGACAGGGAACCCGACCGGCCGCTCCAGCAGTGCCGCGTCCCGTCCGTGCCGCACTCCGTCGCCCGTGCGCCGTCCGTGTCCTGGCGCCACAGCGTGCCGTGCCCGCCCGGACTGCCCGACGCCCGGTCCAGGTACCAGCCGGTGCGGTGGGCCAGGACGCCCCGCACGTCCGCCGTCTTCGTCTCGTACGCCTCGACCGGGTTGGCGTCCCCGGACGAGTCGGTGGCGAGCAGCCCGGAGCGGGCCGGGTCCCGGCTCAGCGCGTAGCGCCACAGCCGGGTGGGCCGGTCACCGTCCGCCGGCACCCACTCGCTCGCGACCAGGCTGTCGGGGGAGGTGCTGCGGTCCAGGGAGACGGTGGCCGGGCGGGCCGCGTCGTCCCCGCCGGGCAGCGTGTACGAGCCGACGGCCGGCAGCACGAACCGGTAACCGTGCGCGGCCCAGCCGCCCCGCACCCGCCCGACCGCGTCGGACTCGACGGTGGCGCGCTGGATGCGGTCCATGTCGTACACGTAGAGCGCGTCCCGGTCGCCCTCGCGGGTCGTCACCAGCAGCTTGTCCTGGTACCAGACCATGCCGGACAGCGGGGAGACCAGCCCCCGGTAGTCCCGCCCGCCGTCCACCGGGACGGCCAGCAGGGCCCATGTGTAGCGCGGCGCGCCCGGGTCGTTCGCGTCGACGAAGGCGACCTTGGCCAGGCCCTGCCCGGGGGCCGGACCGTCCAGGGAGCCGCCCTCGGCGCCCCGGGTCCAGCCGGACAGGATCACGCGGTTCGCGCCCCAGCGGCCGTCGTCGTCCGCGTCGCCCGAGGTCGTGACCGCGCCGGCCCGCCAGCCCCGGGTGCCGGCGGCGCCGAAGCAGTACGCGCGCGTGGCCGCCGGGTCCACCGGCAGGGCGTGCTTCTCGGGGCCCGGGCAGTCGGCCGCCTCCCGCAGCGGGACGTCGGCGTTCTCCAGGACCGTGCCCACGCCGACGGGCCGGCCCATCTCCGACGCGAGCCGGTCCAACCACCGCCCGGGCACCCGGTGCTCGGCCAGCGGCAACCGCCCGGCACCGTCGGACGCGGAGACCGGCTTGAGAGCCCCGGGGGCGTCGGCGACGGTGGCCTGCGAGGCGCTGATCATGGTGGCGGCGGCGGTGAGCGCGAGAGCCGTCCCGGCCAGGGTCGCGCGCAGCGCCCTGCCCCGCCTGCGCCGCCGGTGTCTGCCGCGATGCTTCATAACGTCCTCCCGAGACGGACCAACTGCGCCTGTTGATCCGCACGTTGACGGAGGAGCAGGTGGGGTGGCCCGTAGAGGGATGCTACGGCAGGTGAGCGGCGCGCGGGACGAAGACCCTGCAAATATGCGAAAGATGCACCCCTCGGGGCGCCTTGTGCGGCACGCGCCGTGAACCTCAGGGTGCCGCTGCGGATCCCCGCTGCCCGCTCACCGCCGGTGCGGTCGAGTGCGGCAGCAGATCCCGCGGATCGTCCGGGAGCAGCACCTCGATCTCGGTGCCCTCGGCGAACCGGTACGGCCGGTGCTCCAGAAACGCCCCCAGATACCGCCGCACCCGCGACATCTCGGCACGCACCGTCACCGTGCGGGCCGGATCGCCGAACACGTCCCCGGCCAGGCCCGAGGCGCTGCGGCCGGCGCGGTGAACGGCGAGCAGATACAGCAACTCCGCATGCCGCGGGCTCAGTTCCCGGGTCCAGGAGCCCGCCCCGCCGAGCACCTCCACCGACCAGCGCCGCGCCTGCCTGAGGTCCAGCACGATCCTGGCCGGGCCGCGCGGCACCGGCTCGTCCCCGGCCGCCCGCACCAGCCAGCCCCCCGCCAGCGGCTCCACCGAGCACAGCCCGAGCGCCGGCAGCCATCTCGGGCCCGCCGACAGCGACTTCGGCAGCGCCACCCGCCGCGCGTACGGCATACCGCTGACCGCGGCGGTCCAGCCGTCCGGATCGACGACCAGGGCGCGGCCGCCGATCCGGGCCAGCACCGGCGCCGCCACCGCCCGCAGCCGCTCCAGCGACTCCGTGTGCATCTCCCGCAGCCGGGCCTCGGCGAGCCGGGCCACCGATCCCACCCAGGCGAGCGTGGCCGGATGCATCGTCTCCAGCGGACCGCTCACGTCCACCACACCGAGCAGCCGGCCGTCCCGCGGATCCGTCAGGGGCGCGCCCGCGCAGGTCCAGTCGGCCTGGGAGCGCACGAAGTGCTCGGAGGCGAAGACCTGTACGGGCCGGCGCACCACTGCCGGGGTGCCCAGACCGTTCGTGCCGACGACGTCCTCCCGCCAGTCCGCGCCGAGTTCGAAACCCAGCCCGTCGGCCCTGCGCAGCACCGGCGGGCTGCCCTCGCGCCACAGCACCCGGCCCTCCTCGTCGGCCACCACCATGATGTGGTGGGCGACGTCCGCGGCCGCCAGCAGCCCCTCCCTCAGCACCGGCAGCACATGGCGCAAAACCGACGTCTCGCGCCGCCGCTGCACCTCCTCGCGGGACAGCGGATCCGCCCGCACGTCGTGGTCCGGATCCACACCACTGCGCATCATCCGCTCCCAGGACCGCTCGATCACCGGACGCGGCGCCACCGGAGCGGGCTGCCCGGCCAGCCGCGCCGAGCGGACCTGCTTCAGAACCCGGGCCGCGCGCGTGCTGTCGACGGCGGCCAAGTGCGTGACGTCCATCCGCGTGCGCCCCCCGGAGTGGCTTCTGACTGTGCGTCTCATAGTGCCGTCTGCCCCCGGTGGCGCGCGCACACTCCGCACACAGTCAGCAGCAAGTTGCAACCCCCTGCAACCCTGGTGGACGGCCCGGACGTGTCCGAAACTTGAGCGGCGCCTCCCCGAGCGGCGTTCAGCCGCTCGAACGGGCCCGTACGGCGGGGGTGGTGCCGTGTCGGCGCAGCACCACCCCCGCTCTTCCGCGCACCCGTACGACGGCCCTGCGGATCAGGACACCGGCCGCGCCCGCTCCACCACCGACGCCAGGTCCAGCGTGTGCGGCAGCGTCCCGAACGCGGCCCCCGCGTCGCCGCCGAGCCGCCCCGCGCAGAACGCGTCGGCGACCTGCGGCGGTGCGAAACGGACCAGCAGCGAGCCCTGGAGCACCAGCGCGAGCCGCTCCGCGAGCCGCCTCGCCCGCCCCTCCACGCCCTCCAGATCCGCGAGTTCGGTCAGCAGGTCCTTGATCGCCCCGTCCAGGCGGTGATCGGCGCCCCGCGCCTGCCCGACCTCCCGCAGATACGCGTCCAGCGCGCCCGGCTCCCGCTGCAACGCCCGCAGCACGTCGAGCGCCTGGACGTTGCCCGCGCCCTCCCAGATCGAGTTCAGCGGCGACTCGCGCACCAGCCGCGGCATCGGGGACTCCTCCACGTACCCGTTGCCGCCGAGGCACTCCGCCGCCTCCACGGCAACCGGCGGGCACCGCTTCGTCACCCAGTACTTGGCGGCCGGCACCGCGATCCGCAGCAGCGCCCGCTCCTGCTCACCGCCGTCGTCCCAGGCCGCCGCGAGCCGCAGCGCCAGGGCCGTCGCCGCCTCCGACTCCAGCGCCAGGTCGGCGAGGACGTTGCGCATGAGCGGCTTGTCGACGAGCTTCCCGCCGAACGCCTCGCGGTACGTGCAGTGGTGCACCGCCTGCGCCACCGCCTGCCGCATCAGCCCGGCGGAGCCGAGCACGCAGTCGAGCCGGGTCGCCGCGACCATCTCGATGATGGTGCGCACCCCGCGCCCCTCCTCGCCGACCCGGCGCCCCCACGTCCCGTCGAACTCGACCTCGGCGGAGGCGTTCGACCGGTTGCCCAGCTTGTCCTTGAGCCGCTGGATCCGGAACACGTTGCGCGTGCCGTCCCGCAGCACCCGCGGCACCAGGAAACAGGTCAGCCCGCCCGGAGCCTGCGCCAGCACCAGGAAACCGTCGGACATGGGCGCAGAGCAGAACCACTTGTGGCCGGTCAGCTCGTACGTCCCGTCCTCGGCGAGGGGCCGCGCCGACGTGCGGTTGGCGCGGACGTCACTGCCGCCCTGCTTCTCCGTCATCCCCATCCCGAACAGCGCCCCGGCCTTGAGGTGCGCCGGCCGCAGCTCCTGGTCGTAGACCATGGACGTCAGCCGCGGTTCCCACTCGGCGGCCAGCTCCGGGTCGGCACGCAGGGCGGGCACCGCGGCGTGCGTCATCGACAGGGGACAGCCGTTGCCGGCCTCGACCTGCGTCCACACCACGAAGGCGGCGGCCCGCCGCAGATGCCCGGCCGGCCGGCCCCACGCCGCCGTCAGACCCGCAGAGACGCCCTTGCCGAGCAGCCGGTGCCACGACGGGTGGAACTCGACCTCGTCGGCCCGGTTGCCGTACCGGTCGTGCGTCAGCAGCCGCGGCGGGTTCTCGTTGGCCAGCCTGCCCCAGTCCTGCACCTGCGCCGAGCCGGAGGTGCGGCCCAGCGCCGTCAGCTCGCCGAGGACCTCCTCGCGCAGGTCCGGATCCAGATGCCGGGCGACCGCGTCGGCCAGGGCCCGGTCGGCGGAGAAGACGTCGTACCCGACCAGCGGCGGGACCTGGTTCGTCACGGTGTGCGTGCTGCCTGCCATGCTGCGAAAGTACCCCGCGGCGCCACCTTGGCACCCGGCGGACCCGGTCCGGTCCGCGAAGACCCGGCCTGTGGGTGAGTGGGGCCGGGCACGGCGGATACCGTTAGGGGGTGCAGCCAGCAAGTGAAACCCCCGACACACCCTCCGGGCGCCTCCACCGGGCGCGAGCCCTCTACCGGAACGTCTCCAAGCGCAGGACCGCTTGGCTGCTGCTCAAGGACACCGTCAACTCCTGCATCGAGTACCGCATCCTGGGCCTCGCGGCCGAGGCCGCGTTCTTCACTCTGCTGTCGGTGCCGCCGCTGCTGCTCAGCATGATCGGACTGCTCGGCTACGTCGACGCGTGGACCGGCGCCGACACCATCCAGAGCCTCCAGACCAACCTCCTCGAGGCCTCCCGCACCATCCTGTCCGACCAGGGCGTCCGCGAGATCGCCCAGCCGATCCTGCACGACGTGATGAAGGGCGGCCGGCCCGACGTCATCTCCATCGGCTTCCTGTTCGCCCTGTGGTCGGGCTCCCGCGCGGTGAACGTCTTCATCGACACCATCACCGTCATGTACGGCCTCGACGGCGTCCGGGGCATCGTCAAGACCCGCCTGCTGGCCTTCCTGCTGTTCATCGTGGCCCTGCTGATCGGCTCGGTCGCGCTGCCGCTGATGGTGGCCGGCCCGGACGCGGTGGTGCGGATCGTGCCGTGGTCGACGACGGTCGTACAGGTCCTGTACTGGCCCACGGTGATCCTCCTGTCGATCGCCTTCCTGACGACGCTGTACCACGTGTCCGTCCCGGTCCGCTCCCCGTGGATCGAGGACGTGCCCGGCGCGCTGGTCGCCCTCGGCATGTGGGTGCTCGGCAGCTTCCTGCTGCGGATCTACCTGACCAGCACCGTCGAGGGCCCCACGATCTACGGCTCCCTGGCCGCGCCCGTGGCCGTGCTGCTGTGGATCGGTGTGTCCGCGTTCGCCGTCCTGGTCGGGGCCGCGGTCAACGCCGCCATCGACCGGGTCTGGCCGGCCGCCGCGACGGCCGCGGCCCGCGAGGCCAACGAGCGGCTGCGGCAGGCCCAGGTCGCCGAGTACGTCGCCCGCGCCGGTGCCGCGGGCGAGGCCGACCCGGACATGCCCTCCGAGTTCCCGGAACGCTGGTCCCGCTTCCTGCCTCCGGAGGACGTGTCGGCCCGCCTGCGCACCCATGTGAAGAGCACCCACGTGAAGAACACCCAGTTGAAGACCACCCAGGTCAACGGGGAGGGGCCCCCGCCCGAGGACCAGTGACGGCGACCGGCCCTCAGGCCTGCCAGGTCCCGGCCGCGGCCTCCTCGCGCACGAAGTCGCCGAAGTCCCGGGGCGCGCGGCCCAGCACCTCCCGTACGCCGTCCGAAAGATGCGCGTTGCGGCCGTCGAGGAGCGTGCCGAAGATCTCCGTCATCCCCGCCACCTCCTGCGGCGGCACACCGAACCCGGCCAGCGCCTCGCCGTAGTCCCGCGTCGAGACGGCCCGGTACCTCAGCGGACGCCCCGTCGCCGCGGCGATCTCCGCGACGGCCTCCCCGAAGGTCAGCAGCCGGGCCCCGGAGAGGGTGAGGATCCGCTCCGCGTACCGGTCGCCCGAGGTCAGCACGCGCACCACCACGTCCGCGATGTCCCGCACGTCGAGGAACGGCTCGCGCACCCCGTCGGCCGGGAACACCAGCTCGCCGCGCTCCCGCAGCTCCGCCACCAGCGGCCCCTCGCTGAAGTTCTGCGCGAACCAGGCCGCCCGCACGACCGTCCAGTCCGCCCCCGAGGCGCGCAGAGCCTCCTCGGTGGGCAGGGCCTGGTCCTCGCCCCGCGCCGACAGCAGCACCAGCCGCCGCACACCGAGCCCGACCGCCTCCCGCGCGAGCGCGCCGACCACCTCCGCGGCGCCCGGGGCGCCGACGTCCGAGGGGTGGGCGAGGTAGGCCGCGTCGGCGCCCCGCAGGGTGTCCGCCCAGGTCGAGGCGTCCCACCAGTCGAAGCCCGTCGCCCGCGAAGCCGCCCGGACCGTGAGCCCGGCCGCCTCCGCGGCGCGCGCCACCCGGCTCCCGGTACGCCCCGTGGCGCCCGTCACCACCACCCTCCTGACCTGCGTGTTCCGTGCACTGTTCCGTGCCCTGTTCCTCGCTGTGTTCTCCGCTGTGTTCGTCATGCCGTCGAGTCAACTGCCGTACGCCGCACGGAACCATCGCCGAACGGCTCATTCCCATACGCCCGCGTCTACGCTGGCCGCATGGACGCTCTCGCCGGTCTGCTGGAGGGGCCCCGCGCGCGGGGCGCGTTCATGATCAGGGCCTGCTTCGACCCGCCGTGGGCGGTACGCGTCGAGGACCGGGCCCCACTCACCGTGATGCTCGTCGTCCGCGGCGAGGCCTGGATCGTCCCCGACCGGGGCGAGCGGACGCGGATCGGGGCCGGGGACCTCGCCATCGCCCGCGGCCCGGACCCGTACACCTGCGCCGACACCCCCGGCACGGCACCGCAGGCGGTGATCCTGCCGCACCAGGAGTGCCACTACCCCGACGGACGGCCCCTCAACGGCTCCATGGACCTCGGCGTGCGCACCTGGGGCGACCGGCTCGACGGGGACACCGTGATGCTGATCGGCACCTACCCGCTGCGGGGCGAGGTCGGCGGACGGCTGCTGGACGCCCTGCCGCCGCTGCTCACCCTCCCCTCCGACGTGTGGGACTGCCCGCTCACGCCGTACCTCATGGAGGAGATCGTCCGGGACGGGCCCGGGCAGGAGGTCGTCCTGGACCGGCTGCTGGACCTGCTGGTCATCGCCGCACTGCGGGCCTGGTTCGCACGCCCCGAGGCGGAGGCACCGGCCTGGTACCGGGCCCTCGCGGACCCCGTCGTCGGCGGCGTGCTGCGCCTGCTCCAGGACGACCCGGCCCACCCCTGGACCGTCGCCTCGCTCGCCGCGAAGGCCGGGGTGTCCCGAGCCGCGCTGGCCCGCCGCTTCACCGCCCTGGTGGGCGAACCGCCGATGACCTACCTGACCGGCTGGCGCCTCGCCCTGGCCGCCGACCGCCTGCGCGACTCCGCCGACACCCTCGACGCAGTGGCCCGCAGGGTGGGCTACGGCAGCGCCTTCGCCCTGTCGACGGCGTTCAAGCGGGTCTACGGGGTGAGCCCGGTGGAGTACCGGGGGCGGGCGGCGTAGCGGCACCGGCACCGGTACTGATCCTCGCGCCCGTCGCCGGGCCGCGGCGTAGCCTGGCCCTCGTGTACGAGGAACGGGCGTCGCGGCTGCCCGGGGCCGTCGTGTGGACCAACACCCCGACGGGGCCCGGGGCGGGGCGTGTCCTGCCCGACGGGTGCATGGATCTGCTGTGGCACGACGGGCGGCTGATGGTCGCCGGGCCCGATACCCGCGCGTACCTCCCGGACGGTGTGACCGGGCCCTGGGCCGGCATCCGCTTCTACCCGGGCACGGCCCCGGCGCTCCTGGGCGTGCCGGCGCACGAGCTGCGCGACCGGCGCGTCGAGCTCGCGGACCTGTGGCCGGCCGCGCAGGTACGGCGCATGTCCGGCCGGGTGAACGCGGCCCCCGACCCGGCGAGCGGCCTGGAGGAACTGGCGCTGCGGCGTGCGGCCGGTGCCGAACCCCCCGACCCGCTGCTCCGGCAGATCGTCACCGCCCTCGACGCGGGCCGTCCGGTCGCCGCCACTGCCGACGAACTCGGCCTGGGCGCGCGCCAGTTGCACCGCCGTTCGTTGTCCGCCTTCGGCTACGGCCCCAAGACCCTGGCCCGCATCCTGCGGCTGCGCCGCGCCCTCGCACTGGCCCGGGCCGGTGTGCCCTTCGCGGAGACGGCCGCCCGGGCCGGATTCGCCGATCAGGCCCATCTGGCCCGTGACGTAAGGGACTTGGCGGGACTGCCGCTGGGTGAGCTACTCGGCGGCGGCTAGCGGGGCGAACAGGTCCACCCCGTTGCCGTCCGGGTCGTGCACCACGGCGTACCGCTGGCCCCAGAAGGCGTCCCACGGCTTGAGCTCGCCCTCGCAGCCCGAGCCGACCAGCTCGTCGTACAGGGCGTCCACCTCCTCCGGTCCGTCGCAGCGCAGGGCCAGCGAGGCACGGCCGCCGCCCGCGGGCGGCTGCCAACCGGGCATGAAGGAGCGGACCGTCTCCTCGGTGTCGAGCAACAGCCGCAGCCCGCCAAGCAGTTCCGCTTCGGCGTGCGGCTGGTTCTCGGCGCCGTCCGGGAAGGCGAACCCGATCCGGCGGTAGAACGCGACGGAGGCGGCCATGTCGGAGACGACCAGGCCGATGGCATCGAATCGTGCAGTCATGAAGCCACCGTAGGCAGGCCCGCACCGCCCGGTCTTGAAGAAAACGGACGTCCCGTGCCGCCCGCCCTCGAACGACCTCCGGACGCCTGCGGGGCGGTGGTGTTCCTCTCCGCAGGCGGCGGCCCTTGCGGGTCCCCGGCGGCCCGTCTCCCGCCGGGACGCCGCCGCACCGCGCGTGAACCGTCCCAGGGCGGTCCGGGGACGCCGGCAGGGCTCGCCGCGGGTACCGCCGGCCCGTGAGGTTGTGCCGTGCCAGACGAGACGAGCCGCCCCAGGGGAAACCCGCCGGGGGACGGCGGTTCGGAAAGGACAACCGCATGAGCATGCGCAATCGGGCCGTGGCGATGGCGACGGCCGTGATGCTGGGGGCCGGGGGGACCGGCATCGCCCTGGCCCCGGCGGCGAACGCCGCGCCCGCCTACTTCGGCATCGACGGCAAGGGCATCGTGACCAACGACTGGGAGGACGAGGAGAACCTCGGCGTCGACGCCTACTCCAGGGGCAACGCCATCGCCCTGTGGGAGACCGTGCTGTGGGCGGACGGCGCCGAGTGGGAGGACGACGAGGGCGAGTCGCAGCCCTTCAGGAAGAGCCGGATCGACGGCTCCTTCGGGCCGGAGACCGAGTCGGCCACCCAGTGGTGGCAGAGCCGGCACAACCTCCCCGAGACCGACGGCACCGTCGACAGTGAGAGCTGGGACTTCGCCCAGAGCCGGCTCCAGAGCCTCCCGGGCAACATCGTCCAGTACAAGGGCCTCGTGCGGAACGTCAACTTCAAGCGCGTGGGCGGCAAGTACCAGGTGAAGCTGAAGAACGTCGGGCCGTGGAAGTACGCCCACTACCGCACGGTCGGCTGAGCCGCACCGCCGCCGGGGGAGCGGCCGGCCGTGACGGTCATCCGCTCCCCGAGGGCAGCATCCACAACAGCCCGGCCAGCAGCACGACGATGACCCCGAACGACACCAGGGCCGCCGCCCGCCAGCGCCGGTACTCGGCACCGGCCGGCGGTGCGTCCGCCACCGGCCCCGCGGGCCCGGCCGCCGCCGGCACCCCGTGGGGCCACGTCGTGTCGGCCAGATCCCACAGCGCCAGCAGCCGCGCCTGGTCGGCCCCCGCCACCCGGCACAGCGCCTGCACCGCTCCGCGCGGCGGCTGTTTGGCCCCACTGAGATACCGCTGCCACGACGACTTGCTGTAGGCGGTCCGCCGGGCCAGCTCGGCGAGGCTCAGCCCGGTGCGGTCCTTCAGGGTCCGCAGCTGCTCGACCAGGTGCCGCGCCTCCCTCGGCAGTACGTCCGGAAGCGGCCGCCAGCGTGTCATGGTCGTCCCCCCACTGCTCGCCGCCGCCCCGCCCCCGGACACCGGCCCCTCCCCACCGCACCGTTCGACGCCGGTCCGTCCCGGCCAGTTCCCCCGGGTGGCGGGCGCGCGACGCGTACGAGGGGTGTGCGGCAGACGCCCGCACGCCCACGGGCCGGGCCCTGTGCGCCGGTCGGGGCGGGGCGCTGGGGGCCGAGCGCTCGTGCCCGGCCCGGAGCGCTCCTACGCGCGCGGCGCCGCCGTACTCGCCCGTTCCACCAGGCGCGTCGACAGCTCGGTGCGCGTGCTCTCGGGACGGTGCCCGTCCATCATGCGCAGCAGCGACCGCAGGGCCGTCGCGGCCATCTCGGACAGCGGCTGGCGGACGGTGGTCAGGGCGGGGGAGGCCCAGCGGGCCTCGGGCAGGTCGTCGAAGCCGACCACACTGATGTCGTCCGGGACCCCCAACCCCCTTTCGGCCAAGGCCTCGTAGACACCCAGCGCCATCCGGTCCGAGCAGACGAAGACGGCGGTCGGCGGCTCGGGCAGGTCGAGGAGCTCCAGCATGCGGCGGTGGGCCACGCTCTCGTCGAAACCGGCGTGCCGGACGTACTCGGCGCGGTGCCGGACCCCGGCCGACGCGAGCGCCGAACGGTATCCGGCGACCCGCGCGCTGCTGCACATCGTGCGCCGTGGACCGGCGATGACCGCGATCCTCTCGTGGCCCAGGGACAGCAGATGCTCCGTGGCCGTCAGACCGCCCTGCCAGTTCGCGGCGCCCACCGAGACCACGCCCTCCGGCGGTTCCTGCACCGGGTCGATCATCACGAACGGTATGCGGTGCTGCTCCAGCCACGCGTACTGCGAGTCGCTCAGCTCGGCCAGGTTGAACAGGACCCCGGAGGAACCGCGGGCGACCAGCTTGTCGAGCCAGCCGCGTTCCGGGCGGCCGACCCGGGAGCGGATCAGGGCCGCCGACACCACGACCTCCAGGCCCGCGTCGTGCGCCGCGTCCTCCGCCCCGTGCAGCACCGCGCCCGACCAGGAGCTCTCCAGCGAGTGCACGACCAGATCGACCAGCCGGGGTGCCTTCGCCGCTTCGAAGCGGGGTCTGCGCACGTAGCCGAGCCGGTCGAGTGCCTCGGTGACACGGCGGCGGGTCTCGGGTGCCACGTCCTCGCGGCCGTTGACCACCTTCGACGCGGTCGGCACCGACACCCCCGCCTCGCGCGCCACGACCGCCAGCGTCGGACCGGCAGCCGTGCTCGCACTCGCCGTACGGACCATCGGGAACCCACCTCTCCGGCCCGCCCGAGGGCCGTGGAAAGTTTCGACCAGCTCTGCGCACGGCGGACACGGAGGACCGCAGGGCAGAAAGCGCTTCCTACTGTAGGTGCGGCGCAGGACGGGTGGAAGAGAAGTGAATTCGCCGCTTGACGCCGGTCAAAACTTTCGAAACCCCGAACAACTCGCTCAGCAGGGTGTGCAGATCAGCCGAAACGAGGCAGTCGCACACCGCGATCGGCTCCGTCTCGCGCGGCCAGGTCGCCGAGTAACCCGAACAGCCCTCCCGCCCGCCCGTGCACCGGAATACCGGAACACAATGAGTTGCTCTGATCTTCACGGTGCACGAGCGCGGTGAGGAGGCTGGTGGACGGATGACGGCAGACCAGACGGACCCCGTGGTGAGGACGCCCTTCGGTGCCCTGCGGGGCCGGTACGAACGCGGTGTCGCGGTCTTCCGCGGCATCCCGTACGCGGCCCCGCCCTTCGGCCCCCGCCGCTTCCGCCCACCCGTGCCCGTGCCGCCCTGGGACGGTGTCCGCGACGCGGGCGCCTTCGGCCCCACCCCGCCGAAACCGCCGTACTCCGACGCCTTCGCCCACTACCTGTCCGACCCGGTCGTGCCCGGTGACGACTGCCTCAACCTCAACGTCTGGACCCCGCAGCCCGCCCCCGGGGCCCGCCTGCCCGTCCTCATCTGGTTGCACGGGGGCGCCCTGACCCGAGGATCCTCCGCCGTACCCGTCTACGACGGCCACTCCTTCGCCCGCGACGGCGTGGTCTGTGTGTCCATCAACTACCGCCTGGGGGTCGAGGGCTACGGCCTGTTCCCGGACACGCCCCCCAACCCCGGCCTGCGGGACCAGATCGCCGCTCTGGCCTGGGTGCACGAGGCCATCGAGGCCTTCGGCGGCGACCCCGGCCGCATCACCCTGTTCGGCCAGTCCGCCGGGGCGATCAGCATCGGCGCCCTCCTCGCCGCCCCGCAGACCCAGGGGCTGGTGCGCCGGGCCGTCCTGCAGAGCGGACCGCCCGAGGCGTCCGAGCGGGCCAAGGTGCGGCGGATGGTGCGCCGGATGGCCGCACGGCTGAAGATCCCCGCCACCGCGGAGGCCTTCGCCGCCGTCGACCGCGACCTGCTGCTGCGCACCCAGGCCGAGGTGGGGAAGCGGAGCAGCCCGGTCGTCGGCGGCCCCGCCTTCGGCCTCGTCGTCGACGGCGACGTCGTCCCCCGCGACCCCTTGGAGGCCCTCACGGACGGCGGCGCCGCCCCCGGCGTCGAGCTGCTGCTGGGCTGGACCCGCGACGAGTACCGGCTGTGGCTGGTGCCGGGCGGTCTGCTGGAGCGCGTCGACCGGCTCGGGGCCGTCGCCGTCGCGGGCGCCATGGCCCGCTGCCACTGCGGCAGTGAGGTCCCGCGCGGCTACCGCACCCTGCATCCCGAGGCGGGCACGGCGGAGATCGTCGGCCAGCTCGTCACCGACCACCTGCTCCGCCTCCCCCTGCACCACCTCGCCGACGCCCGCACGGAACCGTCGTACGTCTATGAGTTCGCCTGGCCCTCGAACCTGCCCGGCCTCGGCTCGTGCCACGCGCTGGAGCTGGGCTTCGTCTTCGACACCGGGGAGGCCGCGGAGTCCCGGAAACTGGCGGGCGAGGGCGCGCCGCAGGAACTGGCGGACGCCATGCACGCGGCCTGGGTGCGGTTCGCCACGGACGGCGACCCGGGCTGGGAACGCTGGGACGCGGCCCACCCGGTGCGCGTCTTCGGAGACCGCGCACCGGACGCCGAGGACGGAGTCTCCTACACGGCGTACGGCCCCCGGGACCGAGAACTCGCCCTCTGGCAGGCAGACGCCCTCAGGCCCCCGGAACCCGCCCCCGTGACGGTCCCGGCCGATGTCTCGCCCGCCCGCGGTGCCGAACTGCGGTCGGCCGTACGGCGGCTGCGCCGCTCCGGCGCCCTGCGGCGTCACTGACGGCTGCTCACTCGCCGGGCGGGCAGGGTTCAGCGGGCCCCGCGGGGCTCAGCGGGCCCGGGGCGGTTCTTCCTCGTCATGGGGACCGCCGGGAGTGCGGTCCGCCGGCGCGCTACGCCGCCTCCAGCGCCCCCGCGATGCCCGCGACGCCGTCCGGACCGACCCGGCAGCAGCCGCCGATCAGCCGGGCCCCGGCCTGCTGCCAGCCCTTCACCTGGCCGGCGGTGAAGGTGGACCGGCCGGTCCAGGCACGGGCCCCGGCGTCCCAGATCTCCCCGCTGTTGGGGTAGACGACGACCGGCTTGCCGGTGACCCGCGCCGCCGTCGCGGCCGCGCCGTCCACGTCCTGCGGAGCGCAGCAGTTCACCCCGACCGCGATCACCTCGTCCGCCTCGGCGGCCAGGGCGAAGGCCTCCTCCAGCGGCTGCCCGGCCCGGGTGCGGTCACCGGCGACGGAGTACGTCAGCCAGGCCGGCACCCCGAGCCCGCGCACCGCCCGCAGCAGGGCCGCGGCCTCGTCCGCGTCCGGGACCGTCTCCAGGGCGAGGACGTCGGGCCCCGCCGCGGCCAGCACCTCGAGGCGCGGCCGGTGGAAACGTTCCAGCTCGTCCACGCTCAGCCCGTAGCGCCCCCGGTACTCCGAACCGTCCGCGAGCATCGCCCCGTACGGACCGGCCGAGGCCGCCACCCACAGGGGTCGCGACACCCCCGCCCGCCGGGCCGCCTCCCGGGCCGACTCCACGCTCAGCGCCATGAGTCCGGCCGCCCGCTCACGGGCGATCCCGCGCTGGGCGAACCCCTCGAACGTGGCCTGGTAGCTGGCCGTGATCGCCACGTCCGCCCCCGCCCGGAAGTAGGCGAGGTGCGCCTCGGTCACCGCCTCCGGCTGTTCGGTGAGCAGCCGCGCCGACCACAGCTCGTCGCTCAAGTCGTGCCCGGCCGATTCGAGCTGGTTGGACATGCCGCCGTCGAGGACGACCGTCCCGGCGGCAAGGGCTTCGGCGAGGGTGATGGTGCTCGTCATGCGAACGACCGTAGCCGAGATCCGTCCGCGGCCCCCAGCCGAATGTGTCCATCAAATGAACAGGTCGACCAGCATATGGGATGCCGGTTACGATCAGGATCCTCCCCCTCCGCTTGTACAGGAACCCTCATGACCGTCCCCAGCCCCACCGAGGCCGCCCAACCCGCCGAGCCGGCCACCCCCGCGGCGCCCGCTCCCCGCCGCACCTTCGGCCTCGCCGCCGCCACGGCCCTCGTCATGGGCAACATCATCGGCGGCGGCATCTTCGCCCTGCCCGCCACCGTCGCCCCCTACGGCACGGTCAGCCTGCTCGCCTTCCTCGTGCTCTCGGTGGGAGCCGTCCTGCTCGCGCTGCTCTTCGGCAAGCTGGCCCGGCGCAGCCCCGTCACCGGCGGCCTCTACGTCTACCCGCGGGACGCCTTCGGCGAGTTCGCCGGGTTCCTGTCGGCCTGGTCGTACTGGACGATGTGCTGGGTCAGCATCGCCGCCCTGGCCGTCGCGGTCGTCGGCTACGTCGACGTCCTGATACCCCTGCACGGCGACCACACCCTCCAGGCCCTCGTCGCCCTGGCCGCCCTCTGGCTGCCCGCCGCCGCCAACTTCGCGGGCACGCGCTGGGTCGGCACGGTGCAGGTCGTCTCCACGATCCTGAAGTTCGTCCCGCTGCTCCTGCTCGCGACGGTCGGCCTGTTCTTCGTCGACGCGGACAACTTCGGCCCGTTCAACGCCTCCGGTCAGAGCGTCTCCGGGGCGCTCGCCGCCTCCGCCGCCCTGCTGCTGTACAGCTTCCTCGGGGTCGAGTCGGCAGCCGTCAGCGCCGGTGAGGTCCGTGACCCCGAGCGCACGGTCGGCCGGGCGAGCGTCCTCGGCACGCTGGCCTCCGCCCTCGTCTACGTCCTCGGCACCGTCGCCGTCTTCGGGTTGGTCCCGCACGACCGGCTCGTCGGCTCGGGCGCCCCCTTCGCCGACGCCGTGAACGCGATCACCGGGAGCGGCTGGGGCGGCACCGCCATCGCCCTGGTCGCCGTCGCCTCGATCACCGGCTGCCTCAACGGCTGGATCCTCATGGCCGCGCAGATGCCGTACGCCGCGGCCCGCGACGGCCTCTTCCCGGCGCCGTTCGCCCGTCTCGGCAAGGGCGGCGTCCCCGGCTTCGGGGTGTGGGCCTGCGCCGTCCTCGGCACCCTCCTCATCGGCCTCAACTACACGGCCGGCCCGGACACCACCTTCCGCGTCCTCGTCCTGATCACGACGTTCACCGGCTGTGTGCCCTACCTGCTGTCGGCCGCCGCCCAGTTGTACTGGCTGGCCCGCGGCACCCGCGAACGCGTCCGTCCCGCGGGGCTCGCCCGGGACCTGACGGTCGCCGTGCTCTCCTTCGGCTTCTCGTTCTGGCTGATCGCCGGTGCCGGGTACGCCGCCGTGTACCAGGGCGTGCTGTTCCTCTTCGCCGGGATCCCGGTGTACGTGTGGCTGCGGGGACGCAAGGACACCGCGGGGGCGGCGGCATAGCATCGGGGGATGCCCGAGGTCGCTGAAGCGCATGCCGAAGTCCGTGAGGTCCTGGGAGTCCCGGCGCACGAGGCGGTGTTCGAGCCGCTCCCGCACAACCCGTACAACGGTGTCACGGCCGGGGTGTGGCGGGTCACCGGCGGCGGCCGCTCGGCCGTCCTGAAAGTGCTGACGCGCACGAAGGAGACCAGCACCGCGTGGTCGGCCTCCAACGACCCGCGCCACTGGAACTTCTGGCGCCGGGAGGCGTACGTCTACCGGTCCGGGCTCGCCCGGGTCTGGCAGCGGCACGGCGTCCGCGCGCCCCGGCTGCTGGAGTGCGCCGAACGCCCGGACGGCGACGTGGCGTTGTGGCTGGAGGACGTGCCGGGCGAATCCGCGACGACCTGGTCCCTCGACCGCCACGTCGACCACGCGCACCGCCTGGGCACCGCCCAGGGCGCGGTCGGCGCGGGGGAGGACGCCCCGTGGCTCTCGCAGGGCTTCCTGCGCCACTACACGTCGGACAGGACCACGGGTGAAGCCCTGCTCGACGACGACGAGTCGTGGCAACACCCCCTGATCCAGCGGCACTTCCCGCCCGGCCTGCGCGAGGACATGGTGCGCCTCCACCACGACCGCACGTGGTTCCTCACGGTCATGGAGTCACTGCCCCGCGCCCTCTGCCACCTCGACCAGTGGCCGGCCAACGTCCGCTGCGGCGGCGCCGGCACCAGCGTCCTGCTCGACTGGGCGTTCACCGGCGACGGCGCCCTCGGCGAGGACCTCGGCAACTACCTCCCGGACTCCGTCTTCGACCTGTTCGTGCCCGCCGCCGAACTGCCCGGCCTGGCCAAGGCGGCGTACGACGCCTATGTGCACGGCCTGCGCGAGAGCGGCTGGCGCGGCGACGAACACCTCGTACGGCTCGGCGTGTGCGCCTCCGCCGTGAAGTACGACTGGCTCACGGCCCTGATGCTGGCGCGGGCGGACGAGGAGCCCGTGGCCTACGGCGGCGAGGGCACCGTGCCGGCCGAACTCCGCTACCGGGAACGGGGCCTGGCCCTGGCTTTCCTGGCCGAATGGGCGGCCGAGGCACGACGACTGGCTCCCCGGCTCGGGTTTCCCGAAGCCCCCAGCGGCCGCTGAACCCCGCAACGGAACGGAACGGTCATGGCACGCGTCGTCGAGTTGTCGTACTACCCCGTCAAGGGCTGCGCCGGCGCGTCGGCGGCCGAGGCGCTGGTGACGCCGGCCGGACTGGCGCACGACCGCAGCTTCATGGTCGTCGGTGAGGACGGCGTCCACCGGACGCAGCGCCGCGATCCACTGCTGGCCGTCATCCGCCCCCTCATCACGCCCGACGGCGATCACCTCACGCTCACCGCACCCGGCGCCGAGGCCCTCCGCCTCCGGGTGGACACCTCCGGCGCCCGCCGGAAGGTCGACCTGTTCGGAACCGCTTACCAGGGCATCGACCAGGGCGACGAGGTGGCGGACTGGCTCACGGACGTGCTCGGCGCACCGAGCCGTCTGGTCCGGACACCGCCGGAACACCACCGGGTGACCGACGGCCGGACACCCGGCACCTCGGGCTACGCCGACAGCAGCGCCCTGCACGTCATCTCCCGCGCCACCCTCGACCTCCTCGACACCCGGCTGACCGCCCGCGGTGCCCACCCCGTCCCCCTGAACCGCTTCCGCCCCAACATCGTCATCGACGGCTGGGACGACCCCCACACGGAGGACCGCGCCCACCGCCTCCGCATCGGCGACACCGACCTCGGCTACGCCAAACTCGCCATCCGCTGCGCGGTCACCCTGGTCGACCAGCACACCGCCACCCGAGCGGGACCGGAACCCCTGCGCACCCTCGCCGCCTACCGGCGCGCCGCCCAGGGCGGAGTCGCCTTCGGCACGAAGTGCGCGGTGCTCCGGCCCGGCAGGATGGCGGTGGGGGACGAGGTGACGGTGACGGTGTGGGGGGATTCGGAGCTGTGAGCACCGGACGGGTCAACGCCGCGCGTGGCCCGCGTGCCGCCCGCCCCGGCGGCCGCCCCGCCCCCGTAGCGCCGCCAGCGGCACCGCGAGGCTGATGGTCAGGCCGGCGGCGAGGGCGTAGGGCCACCAGCCGAAGCCGACGGCTTCCGAGACGCCGGCGCTGCGCGGGTTCGCCGGGGCCGGGGCGGCCGGGGCGGTGGCAGAGCGGCCGGGGGAGGTGACCGCCGTCAGGACGACGTCGTTGCCGTCGCCGCCCCGGTAACTGATCCGGTAGGGCGCGTCCGCCCGCTCCAGAAGGGCGCCTTCCCCCAGGCCGGTGAAGGTCCCCGAGGTTCTGGCCCTGCCCTTGTTGTCGAGCACGGTGATCTCGCGAGCGGCGAGGGAGGCGGCCGGCACGTCGAGGCGCCCGGCCAGCCGGGCCCGGCCCGTCACCGTCAGCGGCTTGTCCCGCAGGACCAGCGTGCCCTTCGGGCTCTGGGTGTAGGGGCTGTCGACGGAGAGGCCCGTCGTGACGGTGCCGGCGTTGGTGACCGCGCCGCTCACCGTGCCCTTGCCGGTCAGCGTCGTCACCACCCGCAGGCCCGCCCGGCCCGCGTCCAGCCGTGCGCCGGACGAGGTGAGCCGGATCGACCTGCTGTGGGTGAGAGTGGCTCCGCCGCGCAGGGCGAGGGTGCCTTCCAGGACCGTCGTCGGCCCGGTGTACGTCACCGCCCGGCCGGTCAGGGTCGTCGGGGCGGTGCCCGACCGGGTGAGGGAGCCGCTGCCGCCGACGCGGGACAGGGTGAGGGGCCTGGTCCTGTTGCGCAGCACCAGGGAGCCGTCGTTGACGAGCCGGTAGTGGGCGCCGGCGGTGTACAGGCCGCCGTCGCCGCCCCGTTCGCCGCTGCCCAGGCGCAGGACAGCACCCTTCTCCACCGTGGTGGAGCCGTCGTAGTACTGGACGGCCGCGAAGGTCACGTCGTTGCCGGGGGTGCCCGCGATGACGACGTCGCCGGCGCCGGGGGCCGAGAGGGTGTCGTGGAATCTGCCGCCGCCGATGGGGGCGCCCAGTGTCACCGGGCCGTTGTAGTCGAAGGTGAGCCGGGAACGGGAGCGGGCCGCCAGCAGGTTGATGTAGACGGTCTCCGCCGTGCCCGGCATGAAGATCCGGTCGGTCGTGCCGTCGCCCCAACGGACGTCCGCGCCCTTGATGTTGGTGCCCCGCTTGTTGACGTTCCTGCGGGCCGGCGTCCAGTTGAGGGCCGGGTCGCTGAGCGACGGGTCCGTGTCACCGCCCCGGTCCGACCAGCTGTACTGCCCGCTCAGGACGACTTTTCCGCCCGGCCGCGACTGGACGTTGATGTCGCTGCCGTACTCGCGCTGGTAGAAGTCCGTGTCCATGGTGACGGTCCGGCCCAGCGGGGTGTCGACCGTCCAGGTGCCCTGGTTGAGGATCTTGCGCACGCGCGGGAGTGAGGTCGCGTACTCGGGCCGCCCGGCGTTGGTCTGCGTGCCGTTGTCGATCACCCCGGAGAAGGAGTGGGTGCCCGACAGGTCCCAGGTGCCCCACAGGAATCTGGGCTGCGTGATCAGGCCCGAGCCGCTGATCGTGCCCAGGTTGTAGGCGCTCTTCAGCGACAGCCGCAGGGTGCCGTCGACCCGGATGTTGTCCTGGTTGAGGCGGAACGCCGGGGTGTTGTACGGGAAGCGGCCGATCAGGCCCGTCGTACCGCCGTTGCCGTACTGGAGCGTCGCGCCCCGCTCCACCGTGACCGCCGGCGGGTCGGGGCGGGTGACGGTGACGTACGGGTGATGGCCGCCCGGCGTCCGTACCTGCTGCCGCTGCCGGGACTTCGGGAGCGTGAAGTCGCTGTCCCTGGTGAGGACCAGCGTTCCGCTGCCGCGCACGGTGAGCGTCCCCTCGCCGCGGAAGACGCCGTCGTACGTCGTCGTCCCGGGCGGCACGGTGACGACCGTGTCGCCGTCGAGCGTCACGCTCCGGCCGGCCAGCACGTCGGCCGTGACGTCCCGGGGACCGGCGGCGGCCGCCGGGGGAGCGGTGAGCAGGGAGGCGACCGCCGCGAGGACGCCCGCGGCCGCTGCTGTGGTGTGGGTGAGGCTGGGCACATCACCGGAGACGGGCCATGTCCCCGCCGATAACAGAAACTTCGGCGGCTTCCGTCTCCGGGCCGGGCCGGACGGGTTCGTCCCGCCGGACCCGTTGACCTGCTCGTGTCACCCCCTTACCTTTCCAGCGTTCGTAATGACAGATGGCGTTCGAAATCTCAGACGCCGCATCGGACGACGACGCCGTGTGTCCCCCATGGAGAGGCAGGCCCCACCGCATGAGCCGCGACCGCGACCACGCTCTGCCCGAACCCCCCAGCCGCAGACTGCTGCTGAAGGGCGCCGCAGCCGCCGGTGCCCTGGCCGCAGTCCCCGCCCTCACCGGCGTCGCCGAGGCGGCGCCCCAGGGTGAAACCGCTGCCGGAACACCCGCCGGGCGCCCCCAGCCGGCCCCCTTCGTGAACCCCCTCGTCCGCAACCGCGCCGACCCGCACATCCACCGGCACAAGGACGGCTTCTACTACTTCACCGCCACCGCCCCCGAGTACGACCGCATCATCCTGCGGCGCTCCCGCACCCTGGGCGGACTCGGCACGGCGGACGAGTCCGTCATCTGGCGCGCCCACCCCACCGGCCCCATGGGCGCCCACATCTGGGCGCCCGAACTGCACCGCATCGGCGGCAAGTGGTACATCTACTTCGCCTCCGCGCCCGCCGAGGACGTCTGGGCGATCCGGATATGGGTGCTGGAGAACGCCCACCCCAACCCCTTCAAGGGCACCTGGGTGGAGCGGGGCCAGATCAAGACGGCCTGGGAAACCTTCTCCCTGGACGCCACCACCTTCACCCACCGGGGCAAGCGCTACCTCGCCTGGGCCCAGCACGAGCCCGGACTGGACAACAACACCGGCATCTTCCTCTCCGAGATGGCGAACCCGTGGACCCTGAAGGGCCCGCAGGTGCGGCTCTCCACCCCGGAGTACGACTGGGAGTGCATCGGATTCAAGGTCAACGAGGGCCCCTACGTCCTCAAGCGCAACGGCCGCCTGTTCATGACGTACTCGGCCAGCGCCACCGACTCCAACTACTGCGTGGGCCTGCTGACCGCCGACGCCGACAGCCACCTCCTGGACCCCCTGAGCTGGGTCAAGTCGCCGGTCCCGGTCTTCACCAGCAACGACACGACCAAGCAGTACGGCCCCGGCCACAACTGCTTCACGGTCGCCGAGGACGGCCGCACCGACGTCCTCGTCTACCACGCCCGTCAGTACAAGGAGATCAACGGCGACCCGCTGAACGACCCCAACCGCCACACCCGCGTCCAGACACTCGGCTGGAAGCGCGACGGCACCCCGGACTTCGGCGTCCCCGTCGCCGACGCGGTGAAGGTGAGCGAATGACATGAGACGTGCGTACGCCACCCTTCTCGCCCTGTGCCTGGGCCTGTTCACGGCCCTCGCCACCGCCGGCCCCGCCCAGGCGGCGCCCCAGACCGTCACCAACGGCACCCAGTTCAGGGACACCTCGGGCAACCCCCTCCACGCGCACGGCGGCGGAGTCCTCAAAGTCGGCTCCTACTACTACTGGTTCGGCGAGCACCGCAACGCCGACAACACCTTCCGGTACGTCGACGCCTACCGCTCGACCGACCTGAAGAACTGGGAGTTCCGCAACCACGTCCTGACCGAGGTCGGCGACCCGGAGCTCGCCACCGCCAACATCGAGCGGCCGAAGGTCATGTACAACGCCGCCACCGGCAAGTTCGTCATGTGGATGCACAAGGAGAACGGCACCGACTACAGCGAGGCCCGCGCCGCCGTCGCCGTCTCCGACACCGTCGACGGCGACTACACCTGGAAGGGCAGCTTCCGGCCGCTCGGCCAGCACATGTCCCGCGACATCACCGTCTTCACCGACACCGACGGCGCCGGCTACATGATCTCCGCCGCCCGAGAGAACTACGACCTCCAGATCTACCGCCTCACCGCCGACTACACCGGCATCGCGAGCCTCGTCGCCAACCCCTGGCCCGGCGGACACCGCGAGGCCCCCGCCCTGTTCAAGCGCAACGGCGTGTACTTCATGCTGACCTCCGGCGCCACGGGCTGGAACCCCAACCAGCAGCAGTACGCCACGGCCACGAACATCGCCGGGCCCTGGTCCGCCATGAAGAACATCGGCGACGCGACGACGTACGGCTCGCAGACCGCGTTCGTCCTGCCCGTGCAGGGCACCTCGGGCACCTCGTACCTGTATCTCGGGGACCGCTGGGGCAACTCCTTCGGGGGCACCGTCAACGACTCGCGGTACGTGTGGCTGCCGCTGACCTTCTCGGGCTCGACCACCATGTCCATGTCCTGGTCGCCGGAGATCACCCTCGACACGGCGGCCGGAACCGTCACCGGTACGGCCGCCACGTACAACACGCTGATCGCCCGCCACTCCTCCAGGTGCGCGGACGTCACGAGCCAGTCGCTCTGGGCGGGCGCCCAGCTCAAGCAGTACGACTGCAACGGCGGAGCCAACCAGAAGTACTGGTTCAAGTCCGTCGGAAGCGGCTACTACCAGCTGATGGTCCGCAACAGCAGCCTCTGCGTGCAGGAGAACGCGAGCACGGTCACGCAGGAGAACTGCGCCTCCTCCACGACGAGCCAGCAGTGGTCGCTGACGACCACCGGCTCGTACGTGAACGTCAAGTCCCGCGTGAGCGGCGAGTGCCTGGACGTGAACGGCGCGTCCACCGCCAACGGCGCCGCGCTCATTACGTACACGTGCAACGGAGGCACCAACCAGCAGTGGACGCGCGGGACCTGACCGGCGCCGCGCCGGCAGGCCGATCGCGTCGATCGCGGTCCCCGCGCCGAGTCCCCGTGTCCGTCTTGCGGACGGACACGGGGACGCTGTGCGTGAACGTGTGATCGCCGCCTGCCCGGAGGTGTTGAATCGATTGCACGAAAGGGCTTTCATGCGTTCCAAAACAAGATCTGGGGAATGCTGCTCGGGGTCTAGAAAGCGCTTGTCCTGAGGGGTACGGTCCCCCTCCAGGTCTTGTCGTGCGCTGGGAGGAGCCCGAGTGAGACGTTTCAGCATCGCCGTCGTGGCAGCGGTGACCCTGGGGACCGCGCTGTCGTCCCTACCCGCCCACGCCGACGGGGAGAACGGCGGCCGCGGCCTCGCCCACTGCGCGGCCGGCACCTGCCACTTCGACGTCCCGCCCGGCACCTACGACGTACGGGTCACCCTCGGCGGGCAGGCGGCGTCCGGCACGAGCGTCAGCGGTGAGACCCGCCGCTCCCTGCTGCCGGAGACGGCCGTCCCGGCCGGCGAGCACGTCACCCGCAGCTTCACGGTGAACGTCCGCACCCCCGAGGGCGAGCCCACCGGCCCGGCCGGAACCCCCGGCCTCGACCTGCGGATCGGCGGCTCCGCCCCGGCCCTCGCCGGGATCGAGGTCAAGCGGGCCCGGCACACCCGACAGATCTTCCTGGTCGGCGACTCCACCGTCTGCGACCAGCCCGGCGACCCGTACTCCGGCTGGGGCCAGCAGCTGCCCCAGTACCTCCGCGAAGGGGTGTCTGTCGCCAACTACGCCGATTCCGGGGAGAGTACGGTCTCGTATCTGGGGAACCCGAAGCTGTGGGCCACCGTACGGCCCCTGATCCGCCCCGGCGATTCGGTGCTCGTCCAGCTCGCGCACAACGACAAGACCACGGACGAGGCCACCTACCGGGCCAACCTGGAGACCCTGGTCGCGGGCGTCCGGGAACGGGGCGGACAGCCGGTCCTTGTCACTCCCATCGTGCGGCGCTGGTTCAACTCCGACGGCACGCTGAACAACGGAACCGCGCTCCTGGTCAACGGCCTCGGTGTCGACCACCCGGCCGTCATCCGCTCGGTCTCAGCGGCGCACGGCGTTCCGCTGATCGACCTCACCGCGAAGACCAAGGCGCTGGTGGAGTCCCTCGGCGTGGAAAGCTCCAAGGCGCTGTATCTCACCAACGAGGCGCGGGACAACACGCACACCTCCGTGCGCGGTGCGGCGGCCTACGCCGCCCTGGTCCGCGATGAACTCGTCACCCGGCATCTGGTGCCCAAGGGCAAGGTGAGGGTGGGTTGAACCCCTGGGGCGCCCCGACCGGAACCGGGGCGCTCCAGGTCCGATCCGCATTTACCGGCCCCAGCACGAAAGACACCCGATGCAGCTGCCTCCCGACGACCGCACGACGTCCCCGTTCACCGGCTACACCCGCGCCCACTGGGAGGCGGCGGCCGACTCCCTGCTCACCGCCGTGGAGCCGTACGCGAGCGAGGACCGGGCGCTCTACCACCTGCCCGGCGACCGGGCCAGCTGGTCGGGGCGCCTCTCCGACGGCCTGGAGGGCTACGCCCGCACCCTGCTGCTCGCCGCCTTCCGCCGCGACGAGAAGGCCCTGGAACGCTACGCGACCGGCCTCGCCGCCGGCGTCTCGGGCGTCTGGCCCCGCATCGAGGACCGCAGCCAGCCCCTGGTGGAGGCGGCCTCCATCGCCCTGGCCCTCCGCCTGACCCGGGACCTGCTCTGGGACCGCCTCGACGACGGCGTACGCCGGCGGACGGCCGCCTGGCTGGGCGACGCCCTCACGGCGGAGCCCTGGCCCTGCAACTGGGAACTGTTCCCGGTCACGGTGGGCGGCTTCCTCGCCGACATCGGTTACGAGCCGGACGCCTCCCGCGCGGCGATCGACCGCGGCCTGGAACGCATCGAGCAGTGGTACGTCGGCGACGGCTGGTACACCGACGGCGACGGCCGCAAGTACGACTACTACAACGGCTGGGCGATGCACCTCTATCCGGTGCTGCACGCCTGGCTGGAGCAGGACGAACGACTGCTCGCCCTGTACGGCGACCGCCTCTCCCGGCACCTGGGCGACTACGCCCGCCTGTTCGGCGGCGACGGCGCGCCCCTGCACCAGGGGCGCTCCCTGACGTACCGCTTCGCCACCACCGCCCCGCTCTGGCTGGGCGCGCTGGCCGGCCGTACGCCCCTGCCGCCCGGCGAGACCCGGCGGCTGGCCTCCGGCGCGCTGAAGTACTTCCTCGACCGGAACGCGGTGGACGACCGGGGCCTGCTCACCCTCGGCTGGCACGGCCCCGACGAGTCCGTCCTCCAGGGCTACTCGGGCCCGGCCTCGCCGTACTGGGCGAGCAAGGGCTTCCTCGGCCTGCTCCTGCCGCCGGACCACGAGGTCTGGACGGCACCCGAGCAACCCGCCCCCGCCGAACGAGCGGACTTCGTCGCCCCCGTCGGCCCGCCCAACTGGCTGCTCCAGTCCACCCGTTCCGACGGTGTGGTGCGCCTCCACAACCACGGCAGCGAGGACGTCCGCTACGACCCGTACTACACGCGGCTGGCGTACTCCACCGTGACCACGCCGGCGGACACGTACGACAACAGCGTCCTGGTCGCCGGCGACCCGAGCCGCACCGGCATCGAACCGCTCGGCGCGGGCGAGGGCTGGGCGGCGTCCCGGCACACGGCGGGCGGGGGAGCCCGGGTGACGAGCGTGGTGCTGGCGCACGGGGCGGTGGAGGTGCGTGCGCATCTGGTCGCCGGGGCGGAGCCGGGGACGGCGGTCCGCGTGACCGGCTGGAACGCGCCGGACGGTCTCCGGGCGGAACTGCTCCCCGCGGTCGGCCTCGACGACGACCTCACCGGCGTCACCGCCGGGGATTCCACCCTGTTCGTCGCCCTGGCCCGGCTCACCGCCGACACGGACGCCGTCCCCCTGCCGGAAACCGTCGCAGTGATCGCTTCCGGGGACGGGGAGTTGACGGTCCGCTGGACTACGGGGAGCGAGGTTCGGGTCCGGCTGGACGGATCCGGCGTGCAGGTCGGCTGAGGTCATCGCGGCGAGGCCGGCCCCGCGGCCGCCGTGGTTCGGCCCGCGCCGAAGCGAACCGGGCCCACCATGGCGGCATGACCGCAGAACTGCAGCAGACACCGTCCGACAAGGCCGCGACCGACTTCGCCGGCCTCCACCGTGCCGGGGAGCCCCTGCTCCTGCCGAACGCCTGGGATCACGCATCCGCCCGGGCCCTGGCGGGGCAGGGCTTCCCGGCGATCGGGACGACGAGCCTGGGCGTCGCCGCGGCGGCCGGTCTGCCCGACGGGGCGGCGGCGACCCGGGAGGAGACACTGCGGCTCGCCGTCGCCCTCGGGTCCGAGCCGTTCCTGCTGTCCGTCGACGCGGAAGGCGGATTCAGCGACGACCCGGACGAGGTGGCGGAGTTCGCGCGGGAGCTGTACGCGGTCGGAGCGCTCGGCATCAACCTCGAAGACGGCCTCGGACCGGCCGCCCGGCACGCGGCGAAGATCACGGCGGTCAAGCGGGCCGCGCCCGGCCTGTTCGTCAACGCCCGCACGGACACCCACTGGCTGGGCGACGGCGACGGCACCCTCGCGCGCCTCGACGCCTACCAGCAGGCGGGCGCGGACGGGGTGTTCGTGCCCGGCCTCACGGATCCGCGCGGCATCGAGACCCTGGTGCGCCACCTGGAGGTGCCCCTCAACGTCCTCTACTCGCCCGGCGGCCCGCCCCTCGCCCGCCTCGCCGTCCTCGGCGTCCGCCGCGTCAGCCTCGGCTCGCTGCTGTACCGGCGGGCGCTGGGCGCGGCCCTGGAGACGGCGGCGGACCTCAGAGCCGGCCGGACGCCGACGGGGCCGACTCCGTCGTACGACGAGGTGGCGGGGTTGGCCGTGCCCGGCCGCGCGGCCGGGCCGGTGCCGACGGCGGAGTGAATCCAGCCGACGGCCGCTCGCCCGGTCCCACGCGTCGAGGACGGCGACCAGCGACGGGGACCATGGCCCAGGGGCCGGCGCCGAGGGGGTAGAGCTCGGCTATGACACCGGCCCCGTCACCGGATCGGGTGCGGTCGGGCAAGGTCCGTCGTCCTCTGGCGGGGCCAGTTCAGGAGCAGTACGTGCAGGGCGTCGATCGCCCGGTCCCAGGACGCCTGCACGTCACGAGCCGCGCCGAAGGCGCCGGTGGACTCCAGGGCGCAGTAGCCGTGGAAGGTGCTGCGCAGCAGGCGCACGGCATCGGTGAGGTCGGGTTCCTCCAGGCCGTAGGCGCGGAGCATGCCGTAGGTGACGTCGGCCGTGCGGCGCAGCGCGGGAGAGCCGGTGACGAGTTCCCGGTCGATGCGGATCTGTGTCGCGGCGTAGCGGCCGGGGTGCTCCAGGGCGTAGGCCCGGTAGGCGGCGGCGAAGGCGCCCAGCGTGTCCCGGCCGGCCTCCCGCCCCTCGACCGCCTCCGCGATCCGGTCGATCATCTCGCCACCGGCCAGCAGGGCCATACGGGTCCGCAGATCCTTCAGGCTCCGCACGTGGGTGTACAGACTCGCGTCCTTGACCCCGAAACGGCGGGCCAGCGCGGACAGGGTGACGTGCTCGAAACCGGCCTCGTCGGCGAGATCGGCTGCGGCCGCGACGAGACGCTCGGGGGTGAGACCGGCTCTGGGCATGGGGAGTTCGGGGTTACCTCTCGAAGAGGGCCATGTCGTTGGCGAAACAGATGATGAGCTGATTGTCGACGGCGGTGGCGGCGGTGGCGACGAGAGGGAGGCCGATGGTCTCGACACACTCACCGGTGCGGAGGTTCCACAAGCGGGCGGTGTGGTCGTCGGCGGCGGTGAGGGCGTGAGGCTCGCCGTCGAGAGTGACACCACTGATCGTGTGGATCGGGGCGCTGTGTCCGGTGAGGCGGAGAACGGTTTCTCCGGTGTGGAGGTCCCACAGGCGCACGATGTGATCGTGGCTGGCGGTGAGCAGGTGGGGGCGGTTGTCGAGGGTGATGCGGCACATCAACTCCACGGAGGCGGTATGCCCTGTGAGGACGCGCACGCACTGTCCGGTACGGAAGTCCCACAGGCGTACGTCGGGGCTGTAGGCGGTGGTGAGCGCGTGAGGCTGATCGCCGATCACCACACCGACGATGCGCTCGACGTTTGGGTCATCGGTCTGGAAGGTCTGCGAGCACTCTCCGGAACTCACGTCCCACAGCGTGACGGTGCCGTCAAAGGAAGAGGCGGTTACCAGGTGAGGACGGCCGTCGACGGCGAGGACGTCGTCGCCGCTGAGTTCGCCGGATCCTCCGCTGAAGCTGCGCACCTGCTGTCCCGTTCGCGCGTCCCAGAGGTGCGTGGTGCCGCCCTCGTCGACCGTGAGGGCGTGGGGTCGCTCATCGACGATGACGCAGCCGACGGCCTCCCCCCGATCCAGCAGTGCCAACACGTTGACGCACTCACCGGTGTCGGTTCTCCAGAGGCGAACCGACCCGTCGTAACTGCCGGTCAGAACGTGCGAGGGAACGTCCCGCACGACTGCCGTGATGTCGGTGATCCAGTCGGTGTGCCAGTCGCGGGACGGGACCGTGTCGGTGCTGGTCAGGTCCCAGAGACGGAGTGTCCCGTCGTACCCGGTGGAAATGGCGTGAGGGCGCCCGTCCATGTCCGAAGCACACAGAGACTGCACGAAGTTCGTGTGCCCGGTGAGGACCAGCCTGCATTCCCCGGTCCTGAGGTCCCAGAGTCGTACCGATTCGTCGTCACCGCCGGTGAGGGCGTGCGGATGATCATCGATGATGATGCCGCAGACGGCGCGTACGGAGCGGGTATGTCCCGAGAGGGAGCGGACACACACCCCGGTGCGCAGGTCCCAGAGGTGCACCTGAGCGCCGCTGGCGGTGAGGACGTGAGCGCCGCCGTCGACGGTCAAGACGCACGTCGCGCCGCCGAAACCGGCGAGAACGAGAGTGCGCTCTCCCGTGTGCAGGTCCCATGTGGCTGCGTTCCCGCGGAAATCCTGGGTGAAGACCTGGGGCCGGTCGCCGGCATTGGTGCCGCACACCCGCACGATGGCGTTCGCTGTCTCGAGCACCAGCTTGCATTCCCCGGTGCTCAGGTCCCACAGGCGCGCGGTCTCGTCCAGACTGCCGGTGAGGGCGTGCGGTCGGCCGTCGATGTCGATACCGTCGATGGTCTGGACGGCTGCGTAGTGGCCCTCCAAGGTGCGGACGGGCTCGCCGGTGTGCAGATCCCACAGGCGTACGGTCCCTTGGCCGTCGCTGATGAGGGCGTGGGGACGTCGGTTCAGCGTGACACCGCAGACGGCCATGGCCACCTCCGGTTCAGTCAGCGTGAGCGTGCACTCCCCGGTCCGGAGGTCCCACAGCTCCACCTTCGCACTGCCCCGGGTGAGAACATGCGGCCGGCCGTCGATGCCGATCTGACCCAGTGCGTGGACGCCAGGCCTCCCCACGGCCACCGTCCGCCGGTGCGCCGGATGCACCAGCCCTCCGGTGGCCCACCGCACCCGCCACGGGCGGCCCCGGGCCAGCCGCTGTGACAACTCCCCCCACCCGTACCGGGCCGCGTCCACCGACAACACGTCCCGCCGGTTCTCGATCGTCAGCCGCGGCAGCAGATGCGCCGACGCCCGGTAGACCGAGGCGACCCGCCGCCCCTGCTCACCGCCTGCCGAGTCCAGTGCGCGCAGCAGTGACGCCGGGTGCGCGTGCACCAAGTACTCCGCGTCGGTGAGCAACTGGTCCAGGATGCCTCCGGCCGCCGCGTGGCTGGCCAGGTGCGTGAGGATGTACGGGTGGGCCGTGGCCCAGTCCCGCTCCCCGGCGATCGGATCGGCCGGCACCAGAGCGGCCAGCCCCGTCGCGACGGCCCGGTGGTGCTCCGCCGCCCTGCTGGGCACCCGCAGGTACTCCGCCATCGTCTCGTGGTACAGCCGGTACACCGACCCGGAACCGTTGTCCGACTCCGTGATGTACGACCCGGCGTTCTCGAACAGCCAGTCCAGGTCGTCGTTGGTGCAGGCCGTTCCGGACAGCGCCTCGGCCAGGGGCGCCCAGACCGTCGACCACGGCAGCCCCTCGCCCTGTGCGTACGCCAGGGGCCGCAGCAGGCGTACGACCCGCTGCCGTTCCGCCCCGAAACGGTCCAGGTACGCCGCGAACGCCTCGCGCGCGTCCCCCGGCAGGGACCGCTCCCAGCCGTCCGCCGACGTGTCGACGATCTCCTGCCGGTGCACCAGTGCCCGCGCGTTCATCCGGGCCACGAGGAAGGAACGCCCGGCCTGGGCCGCGATGCCGGAGGCGACCGTCCGGGCGAGCACGGGGTCATCCCGGTACGGGGAGAGGCTGTCCGGGTCGTGCGCGTCCAGCAGGACCGCGTGCGCGTACTCCGTCACCGCCTCGTGCGCGTGCTCGTCGGCGTCCAGGTCGATGACCTCGACCGCGTGGCCCAGGGCGGGGATCAGGTTGCGGCGGGTGCCGATCAGCAGACGCACCGCGGGCATGGCGGACAGCGGCTGGAGCAGCTCGCGGGCGATGCGCCGTCCCTCCGACTGGTCGCCCGCCGTGCCGGCCTCATCGAGGGAGTCGATCACAACGGTCACCGGGTCCGTGCGTTCGCCCAGCGCCTTGAGGAGTTCGTCCCGTTCCGCGTCCGGCAGGGCGAGGGCCGCCCCCAGGTCGCGGACCAGGTCCGTGCCCGTGACCCGGCGCGCCCAGAGGCGTATGACGTTCATGCCCGGCGGCGGCAGCCAGCCGGCGCCCGGATACGTCGTGCGGGCCGCGTGCTCCGCGTCGGTCAGTTCCAGGAAGCGGCCGAGCAGTGCGGACTTGCCTGAGCCCGGATCACCTGTGACGACTCTGGCCTTACGGTCGTGCGGTGCCCTGAGCCAGCCCGCCAGGGAGGACAGCGCGGGGATCCTGCCGGTGAAGTAGCTGCCCCGCTCGCCCGCGTGCTCCAGACCCCGTCCACGCGGCCCGTAATGGCCCTCGTGGCGCTTGCGCAACCGGGCGAGGACGGCGAGGTCCAGCCCGTCCCGCTCCGTCGCCGGTACGTACAGCCGGTTGTCGAAGAACGGATCCTGGCCCGCGCTGTCGACGACGGAGTGACTCGCGTGCTGGGTCGGGGAGTCGAGCAGCTCGTTGATCCGCGCGGTCACCTCCCGCACACTCAGGTACCGCTGGGACGGTCCCGCCTGCGGCTTGGCCAGCACCCGGGCCAGGGCGTCGACGAACTTGTTCTCCTTCGCCAGTTCCTTCCCGCGGGCCGCGGCCAGCACCGCGCGCTGGGCACTGCCGCGCCGCCGGTCCGTGAGCTGCGCCGCGAGCGTCGCGACGCTTTCCGTGCCGGCGCTCGCGAAGCAGGTGTCGAGGACGACCAGCAGATGGCCGACGTCGCTCTGCACGAGGGGCTCGGCGAAGTCGTCGCTCTTGACGGCCGTGGACGACCACAGGCCCGGGCGGTGGTTCGCGCACAGCAGGTGGTGCTTCGGGCCGTTCTTCTGGCCGTGGCCCGCGAAGTAGACGACCACGACGTCGTCGGCGCCCAGCCCCGTCTCCAGGGCCCACTCGTCCAGGCCTTCGACCAGCGCGTTGCGGGAAGGGTTGCGGGACAGGTCCTCCAGGACCCGCGTGTACCCCATGGGCGCGAGCAGCGCCGCCACCCGGTCCGCGTCCGGCACCGCTCCCGGCAGGTCCGGAACGCCGGAGTCCTTGTACACACCGACACCGACCGAGATCAGGAACCGCCTCCCGGCCCCCGGGCCGGTCACAGCAGCCCCTCCGCGACCGCCCGGCCCGTCTTGTGGGCCGTCAGGTAGCGCAGCAGGCTGTGCGGCTTGAGGCCGTTGTCGAGGGACTCGTCCGCCACCGCACCGAAGCGCGGGGCGAGTCGGTGGACGACCGCCACCACGTCGCCCGGGTCGGTCAGGTTGGTCCAGCGCCGGACGCCGCCCGGCCAGGCCCCCCGGCCCTCCTCCGGCAGCGGGCTCAGGCGGTTGAAGATCAGGGACAGGCCGAGCGGGGAGCCGACCGTCACCAGGTCGGTGACCGGCCACTCGGGGTGCTCGCACAGTGCCTCGTACGCCACCACCGAACCCAGCGAGTGCGCGACGACCACGCGCGTGTCGGGGCCGATCTCCTCCGCCACCCGGGCCCGGGCCTCCTGCCAGACGACGGGCTCGTTCATGTACCGCCGCACCTGCTTCAGGGCGAGCACCATCATGCGGTCGGAGTACGTGCCGAAGAACCGGGACCCCGACAGCGCGTCCAGCGCGGAGCGGACCCGCCGGGACAGCAGCCGTCCCGTGCCCGGGATCGCGCGGGTGCCGGGCTCGTCCGGGGCCGTGACCGCCGGGTCGGTGGCCGCGGCGGCCTCCCACCACGCCGTGAGCAACTCCGCTTCGAAACCGTCTTCGACGTCGTGCTCGTCCCAGGGCGGCACGCCGAGGCCGCGGGTGCCCTCTTCGAAGAAGACATTGCCGTAGAACGCGCAGGCGACGTCGTCCTCGGTGAGCCGCAGCCCCGAGCCGTGCCGTACGCCGTCACGCAGGGCCGGGACGACGTCCCGGCCCATCAGTGCCGACCCCGACCACTCGTGCCCGATCCCGTGCACCACCACGACCCGTGCCATCGCCCGTTCCCCCGGTGTCCGTCAGCGCAGTGCAGAGGGACCGAGCGTAGTACGGGGCACGGACCGGCGGAGCCGTTTGCCGTCACCGGGGACGCAGGAGCCCCAGGTCCGTGCCCCACGCGTCCAGGACCTCGTCGTGACCGGCCCGGCGCGCCGCCTCCTCGACACCGGCGAACAGGGCCCGCCGGGTGGGCGGGTCCCCGTCGGCCAGGATGCGCCACAGGGCCGGCAGGAGCCGGTCCGCGTCCCACCGGGGGTCCCCCAACGGCTGCCGCTCCAGCTCCCACCGCAGGTACTTGTTGCGCACGCCCTCGTCGCGCACGACGACGTGCAGGTCGTAGTCGGAGTGGACCGTCGGCATACCGGCGTGCACCCGGGAGCCGCTGAGGACGAGCCCGACGACGCCGGGATCGGCGGTCGCCCGGGAGATGAAGGCGTGCAGCGTCTCCTCGGGGGTCCGGCCGGGGACGGGGGCGTAGCTGTCGCGCACCATGACGATCTCTCCATGCGGAAACGTCCGCGGCGCACGCGCGGGCGGCGGCCGCGGAGACGGATCGGTTCGCATCTGCGGCGCCGGGGTGCGCCGCCCGAGAGATCACGTCACGGTCCCGAGGCTGCCCGTCCGGGCCGGCGGATTCAGGTCGTCGGGCAACCTGGCGCCTGTGAAAGGAAGTTGGCGGTCCTCCCGTCCGTCCGACAGTCGTAGGGTGGCCGGGAGGACGCAGTTCGGGGCGCGGGGGAGGCGGCATGACGCACGGGGCGGCGCGGCGAGAGGACGAACCCGGCAGCTCAGCCGGCAGCCCGTCCGCCGACGCGCCGTCCGACCCGCGCCCGCTGTGGCGGCAACGCGACTTCGGGATCTTCTGGGCCGCACAGACCCTCTCGGTGCTCGGCGACTCCTTCGCCCTGATCGCCCTGCCCCTGCTGGTGCTGGAGGCCACCGGATCGGTCGCGCGGATGGGCCTGCTGACGGCCGTGGGAGGGGCGGCGGCGGTCGTGGCGGCGGTGTTCGCCGGGGCGGTCGTGGACCGGGTGGACCGGCGCCGGCTGCTCATCGCCTGCGACCTGGTACGCCTGGTGCTCTACGGGCTGATCCCGCTGGTGTGGCTGTTCGGCCCGCAGCTCTGGCTGCTGTACGTGGTGCTGCCGCTGTGCGAAGCCGTCGGCATGCTGTTCGCGGTCGGCTACGTCACGGTCGTGCGCGCGCTGGTCGGCACCGGGCAACTCACGGAAGCCAACGGGCGGTTGAACGCCACGGCCGCCGCAGCGGGCGTCCTCGGCCCGCTGTGCGCCGGTCTGGTCGCCGCCTGGTCAGGACCGGCGGCGGCCGTGGGCGTGGACGCTGTCAGCTTCGGGCTCTCCGCCACCTGCCTGCTCTTCGTCCGCTTCCGCAAACACGCCCCCGACGACCGGCAGGACAGCCGTACCGGCCTCTGGCAGGACCTGCGCACCGGTGTCGCCTTCCTCCGCGGCCATCCCGTGCTGCGCTCCCTCACCGCCCTGCTGTTCGGCTTCAGCTTCCTCACTCTCGGCCTGAACGACCTGGTCATCTACCACCTCAAGCACGACCTCGGCCATGACGACCGCACGGTCGGCACGGTCATGGCGGTCGGCGCGCTCGGCGCCATCACCGGCGCCCTGCTGGTGGCCCGGGTCCGCCGCCGGTTCGGCTTCGGCCCGACGTGGACCGGCTCCGTCGCCGTGTGCGGCCTGGCCTTCGCCGGTCTCGGCTGGGCCCGCGACGTCCCCGTCGTCGCGGCCCTGAGCGCCGCTTTCCTGGCCTGCGCCGGCATGGCGGGCACCTGCTCGATGTCGCTGCGCCAGGAGGTCACCCCCGAACACCTCCTGGGCCGCGTCACCTCCGCCTTCTGGACCCTCCAGTACGCGGCGGCGCCCATCGGCGCGGCCGTCCTGACCTGGGCCGCGGAGGAGCAGGGCACGACCCCGGTCGCCCTGGTGGCCGGGGCGACCTGCGTCGCCCTGGCCGCCACGGGCCTGCTCACCCCGATCCGGGGCGCCGGCCGGACCGTCAGCCGTTGATCCCGCTGTAGTGCCGCAGGCTCCACCGCCACAGCATCCGCGCCGCCAGGTACGCCAGCAGCCCCAGCAGGGGTGAGGCCGCCGCCACCCAGTACGGGACGCCGGTCGAGTGGCCGTGGCCCGTCAGGACCGCCGCCGGGAAGTACGCGACGAACGCGAGCGGCAGGCCGTAGGTGAGGAAACCGCCCACCGCCCTGGGCAGGACGTTCAACGGGTAGCTGCCGAAGGTGCCGAGGAGTTCCTCCAGCCAGCGGCCCCACATGTCGGCGGCCGGGAAGCGCAGGGACGCGCTGGCCACGACCGTGAACAGGGCGGCCTCCAGCAGCATCCCGCCGAGCACGGCCGCGACGAGGTAGCCCACGCGGCCCGTCGTCCAGTCCAGGTCGCTGCGGGAGAGCGCGCCCACCATCAGGCCCGCCGCGACCGTCAGGTCACCGATGGCGTTGGTCGGGAAGAACGCCAGCTGCACCTGACGGTGGACCGGCATCGGACGCATCAGGTAGATGTCGATACGGCCTTCCTGGACCTGCCGGCCGGCCCAGTGCATGCGCCCCAGGAACAGCACGAACAGCCCGTGCGCCAGCATCCGCGTCGCCGGGATCAGCAGCACGTCGGAGCTGTCCCAGCCGCCCATCCCGGCGAACCGCGACAGCAGCACCGTGGCGAACACGATCACCGACACCTGCCAGATCGCGCCGATCGCGATCATCAGCAGGAACTCGGTGCGGTACTCCATCTGCGCGCGGAAGTTGAGCGCCGTCACGCGCCACACGATCCGCAGAGCCTTGAGCGACATCTCAGCCTCCCTGCGAGATCACGCGCCGGGCGGCCCGCCGCCACAGCAACCGGGTGAACAGCGCCAGCACCGCGACCCAGGCTGCCTGCACGGACAGCTGGAACCCCGCGTCGGACAGGGGAATGCGCCCCACGTACAGCGACAGCGGCACACTCAGCGTGGCCTGGAAGGGGAGGAACGCGCTCATCGTCACGAACCAGTCCGGGAAGAACCACAGCGGTGCGTACACCCCGGACAGCAGGTTCTGGGCGAACATCAGGATGAGCATCGCGGCGGTGTTGCGGACCGTCCAGAAGCACAACTGGTCCAGCACCAGCATGACGTAGTACAGGACCCACTGGCCCAGCAGCATGCTGAGCACGAACACCCCGGCCGCGCCGGCCGACGCGGGCGGTTCGACGACGCCCGCGGCCAGGCAGATCAGGTACCCGGTCAGCGCCCACGCCAGCCCGTACAGCTGCTCGCCGGCGGCCCGCAGGGCGTAGTAGCGCTGCGGCGGCAGCGGCCGCAGGTACCAGTAGACGATGGTGCCGAAGTGCATGTGCTGCAAGACCGTGTCGCGGCCCGCGTACTGGTCCAGCTCCCGCAGCCGGGACGCCAGCACGGCCAGCACGGCGTAGGTGACCGCCTGGTCGCGGCTCAGCCCCGCGGTCGTGCCGGTCTGCGCGTACAGGCCCCGCCACAACGACCAGACCAGCACCACCTGCACGGCCAGCCGGAGGGCGACGGCGGTCATCCGGGGCGGTGCGTTCAGCTCGCCGAGCGGGGTGACGCGGGCGGCGCGCCAGGCATGGAGCACGGCCATGTCAGACCTCCCCGGCGTGCGCGTACGCGGCCCGCATCACGTCCTCTAGGTCCGCCTCGTCTAGGGCGATGTCCGTCACCTCGAACCGCTCGATCACCGCCTTCAGCGCCTGCTGGACGGTGAGCGCGGCGGGCCCGTCGGGCCCGAAGACGACCTGCGCGCCCGCGTGCCGCAGCAGCGCGGTGCCCGGCGGCGGGACGACCTCGGCGTGCGGATCGGCCAGGGTGGCCCGCACCTGCCACGTCGAGCCGAACGTGCGGCGGATCTCGTCGAGCGAGCCGTCCAGCATCAGCCGGCCGTGGTTGACCAGCACGACCCGCTCGGCGAGGCGCTCGACCTCCGTCATGTCGTGCGTGGTCAGCAGCACGGTCCGCCCGCGCTGCTCCACCTGGTGCCGCAGGAACTCCCGCACCTGCTCCTTCACCACCACGTCCATGCCGATGGTCGGCTCGTCGAGGAACACCACCGGCGGGTCGTGCAGCAGGGCGGCGGCCAGATCGCTGCGCACCCGCTGGCCGAGCGAGAGATGGCGGACCCGGGTGTCCCAGAACGACGACAGCTCCAGGATGTCGTCGAACTCCTTGAGGCGGGCGGCGTGTTCGGCCTTCGGCACCTCGTAGATGTCCCGCAGGATCGCGAACGACTCGCGCACCGGCAGGTCCCACCACAGCTGGGTGCGCTGCCCGAACACCGCCCCGACGTTGCGCGCGTTGCGCTCCCGTTCCCGGTACGGCACCACGCCCGCGACCCGGGCCTCGCCGGACGTGGGCGTGAGGATGCCGGTGAGGATCTTGATGGTGGTGGACTTGCCGGCGCCGTTCGGCCCGAGCAGGGCGAGGAGTTCGCCCGCGGCCACGTCGAAGGTGATGTCGGAGACGGCCTGCTTGGCCACCCGCTCGGGGTTGACCAGGGACCGGACGGCGCCCGCGAAGCCGGGGCGGCGGACGGTGGTGTGGAAGGTTCGGGACAGTCCTCGGACCTCGATGGCGACACTCAACTGACCCACCAACTCCCTCGCGGCGAACGCAGCAGCGGCCGGTCGGCACGAGGGCCGACCGGCCGCGAATGACATCCCGACACTCTCGGAATGTCGATCAATCGGTCAATCGATTAATCAGTTTCTTACCTGGTGGTCGAGAACACGAACGAGAACTCCACCGGCTCCGCCTTCAGGAAGTACTGCGGCAGCGGGCCCGGGCCGCAGGACTGCGAACCGATGCCGTGCAGCCCGTGGTCGAGGTTGACCCACACCGTGTCACCGGCCGCGAGGTCGGTACGGTGCCGCGCGGCGTCCAGCTGCTCGGTCGTCCAGCGCCGCGCAGTGAACCAGAACTCCGGGTCGCCCTCGATCCTCAGACCGCCGAGCTCCACCCACCGGACGTCGGCACGGGCGCCGTTCTCCTGCGGGCGGACGTACGGCGTCTGGAGCCGGTCCACCGTCGACCGCCAACGTCCGATCATGGACGCCGCCTTGCTGTCCGGGTACGCCTCGCCGGGACCGCCGCCGAACCACTCCACCCGGTCCGCCTCCGGCAGCCCGAAACGGACGCCGAGCCGCGGCAGCGGCACCGTCCAGTCGCCCTCCGGGGTCACGGACACGTTCAGCCGCAGCCGCTCGCCGTCGGACGTCCAGCGGTACACCGTGTCGAGGCCCACCTCGCGGGCCGCGGGCGCCACCCGGGTCCGCACCGTCAGCGCGTCGTCGCCCGCCTCGACCGAGACGAGGCGGTGCCGCATCCGGTGCAGGCCGAGCGTGCGCCACAGCACCCCGTAGCGGGTGTCCGTCTGCCACTCGGCACCGTCGTCGTTGTCGGTCGGCGCCCGCCACACGTCCAGCCGCGGCGTCGCGCCGACCTCCACCCCGCCGACCGAGAGCAGCGCACCGGTGCGGGCGTCGAACCCGGCCGGGCCCAGCGTGATCCGGCCCTCCTCGACCACGGGCCGGTCGTTCGCGGGGAAGGACGGCAGCGGCCGTGCCCCCACGGCGAACTGGCCCCAGGCCACGACGTGGCCCTTCGGAGCCCAGGACGTGTCGTCCGCGAGCAGCGCCCGCACCGTCCACTGCCGTTCGCCACCCCGGCCGTCCGCGGGCGGCTCGGGCAGCTTGACCTCGGCGCTCCCGCCCGGCGCGAGCGCCGGCACCGCGAGCGAACCCGACTCGACGGTCTCGCCGTCCACCTGGCACGACCACTCGAAGGCCAGCGCCGACAGATCGGCGAAGTCCTGCTTGTTGGTGACGTGCACGATGCCGTTGGCGCCGTCGCCCTCGATCCGGACGGGCTCGATGACCTTCTTGTACTCGATCAGGCCCGGCGACGGCGTCCGGTCCGGGAAGACCAGTCCGTCGCAGACGAAGTTGCCGTCGTGCAGCTCCTCGCCGAAGTCACCGCCGTAGGCGTAGCCCAGCTCGGCGTGCTTGACGCCGTGGTCGATCCACTCCCAGATGAACCCGCCCTGAAGCCGGTCGTACTTCTCGAACAGCTCCTGGTAGTCGGCGAGCCCGCCGGGGCCGTTGCCCATGGCGTGCGCGTACTCGCACTGGATGAAGGGCAGCTCGCGGCGCTTGTGGGTGCCGCCGTCGAGCTGCTGCCCGATCTTCTCGACCTCGTCGTGGAAGGCGTACATCCGCGAGTACACGTCCGTGTCGCGGCAGTTCCAGTCGCCCTCGTAGTGCACCAGCCGCTCGGGGTCACGGTCGTGGATCCACTCGGCCATGGCGGTCAGGCCGCGGCCGGTGCCGGCCTCGTTGCCCAGCGACCAGAACACGATCGACGGGTGGTTCTTGTCCCGCTCGACCATGCGCGCGGCGCGGTCCAGCAGGGCCGGGGTCCAGCGGTCGTCGTCGACCGGGTTGTCCCGCCAGTCCTGCTCGGTGAAACCGTGGGTCTCCAGGTCGCACTCGTCGATGACCCACAGGCCGTACTCGTCGCACAGGTCGAGAAAGGCCGGGTGCGGCGGGTAGTGCGAGGTGCGCACGGCGTTGAGGTTGTGCCGCTTCATCAGCAGCACGTCCTCGCGCATGGTCTCCAGGTCGAGCGCGCGGCCCCGCTCGGGGTGCCACTCGTGCCGGTTGACGCCCTTGAAGAGGACCGCCGTGCCGTTGACCTTGACGAGCCCGTCCTCCAGGACGACCGTCCGGAAACCGATCCGCAGCGGCACCCGCTCCCCGTCCGTGGCCAGCACGCCGTCGTAGAGCCTCGGCGTCTCGGCCGTCCAGGGCTCCACGGCCACCGTCACCGGCTCGCCGGTGGCGACATCGATGTCCAGGGCCGGGACGAGCACCCGCCCGTGGACATCGGAGTCGACGCGCAGAGTGCCCTCGCCGGTGGTGTGGTCGTAGGAGGCGTGCACGAAGAAGTCGGCGACGCTGCCCGCCGGGCGGTGCAGCAGCGTCACGTCACGGAAGATGCCCGGCAGCCACCACTGGTCCTGGTCCTCCAGGTACGACCCCGCCGACCACTGGTGCACGCGCACCGCGAGCACGTTGCTCCCCGGCTTCAGCAGCTCACCGACCGTGAACTCGTGCGCGAGGCGGGAGCCCTTGAACTCGCCGAGCTCGGTGCCGTTCAGCCAGACGCGGGCGCAGGACTCGACCCCGTCGAAGCGCAGCACCGCCCCGCCGTCCGACGGCCAGTCGGACGGCAGGTCGAAGACACGCAGGTGGTCACCGGTCGGGTTCTCCGTCGGGACGTACGGCGGGTCCACCGGGAAGGGGTACAGGTGGTTGGTGTAGATCGGGGAGCCGAACGCCCCGTCGCCCTGGAGGACCCAGTGCCCGGGGACCGTGACCTCGGCCCAGTTCCCGGCGTCGTAACCCTCTTCGGCGAACGAGTCGTCCTCGGCGCCGGCCGTGGCGGACAGCCGGAACCGCCAGCTGCCGTTCAGCGACAGGGACCGCGCGTCCGAGGACGCGTACCAGGCACGGGGCGGCAGGGCACCGCTGCCCGGGGAGACGTCCTCGACGTAGTCGACGGATGGGGTCGTGCGGAAAGACATCGGTCTCCTAGCTCAGCCCTTGATGCCGGTCTGTGCGATCCCCTGCACCAGCCAGCGCTGGAGGAAGAGGAAGACGAAGATCAGGGGCAGGATCGAGATGGCGGTGGCCATGAAGATCAGGTGGTAGTTGACGGTCTGGTTCGTCATATACGACGACAGCGCCACCTGGACTGTCCAGGCACTCGGATCCTGTCCGATGACCAGGGGCCACAGGAAGGCGTTCCAGCCGTTGATGAAGGTGATCGTGGCGATGGCCGCGAAGAAGTTCAGCGAGTTGGGTACGACGACCCGCCAGTACGCGCCCCAGTAGCCGAGCCCGTCCACGCGCGCCGCCTCCTCCAGCTCCTTGGGGAATCCGAGGAAGTACTGCCGGAACAGGAAGCAGGTGAAACCACTGAAGAGGCCCGGGATGATCAGACCCCGGTAACTGTCCACCCAGCCGAGGGACGAGACCAGAACGAAGCTCGGCACGAAGGTGACCGCTGTGGGAACCATCAGCGTCGCCAGGACGGCGTAGAACACCTTGTTGGCGTGCTTGTACGGGATGCGGGCGAGGCCGTACCCGGCCATCGAGCAGATCAGCAGGATGCCGGCGGTGTGCAGGACGGCGACGACGACGGAGTTCCACAGGGACCGGGCGAAGTCGACGGTGACGTCGTTGAAGGGTTCGGTGATGTTGCCCCACTGGATGGCGGTGGGGAACCACTTCCACTCCTCGCCCGTGATCTCCGGGTCCGTCATCAAGGCGTTGCGGACGATCAGGTAGAAGGGGATCAGGAACAGGAGGGTGGCGACGCCGGTCGCGATGTACAGACCGGTGTTCCCGATGACTCCGCCGCGCTTGACCTTGACCGGCTTCGCGGCCTTGTCGATGTCGGGTGCTGTGATGGTCACTTGGACTCCTCACCCCTTCCGAAGCCCATGATCTTGCCCTGGAGCAGGGTCACGGCGCAGATGAGCAGGGTCAGGACGACCGCGCCCGCGCTGCCCGCGCCGTAGTTCTGGTTCTCGCCGAGGGCCATCTTGTAGAGCTCCACCAGCGGCGGCTGGCCCCACGTGGCCTTGGGCAGCAGGTTGAAGAACTCGTCGAAGGCCTGGTAGGCGGCGACGAGCAGGAGCAGGATCACCGCGGTCGAGGTCGCCCGCAGCTGGGGCAGTGTGATGTGCCGGAAGGTCTGCCAGCCCGGCTTGGCGCCGTCGAGGGAGGCCGCCTCGTACAGCTCCCGCGGGATGTTCTGCAGCGCCGCGATGAAGAGGATCATGTAGAAGCCCGACTGGAGCCACAGGCGGACGGTCACGATGACCAGCCAGTACCAGGGCGGATCTGGGCTGGACAGCCAGGCGATGTTCTCGATGCCGAACCAGCTGAGAACGGTGTTGGCGAGGCCGAAACGGACGCCGTTGAAGATGGACATCTTCCAGATCAGCGAGGCGGCGACATAGCTGACGGCGGTCGGAAGGAAGAACACCGACCGGGCGAACGCCCGCATGAACCGCAACCGGTTGACCAGCAGAGCCAGGCCCAGCGAGAGGGCCCAGGTGGCGGGCACGATGAATGCGGCGAACACGGTGAACGTGACGAGGGAGTTCCGGAAATCCTCGTCCTGCAGGATCGCCGCGTAGTTTTCGAAGCCGACGAACTGGCTGGGTGTGACGGTGAAGCGTGCCTCGAAGAAGCTGAGCCAGATGCTCCAGCCGATGGGCACGAAGACGAAGATCACCAGGCCGATGAGGAAGGGCCCGGTGAAGAGCCAGAAGTTGAAGGTGCTGTTCGCCCTGAGGCCCCGCCGCGGCCGGTCCTTGGAGACCTTGGCCGGGGCGGGGTTCTTGGCGACCCCGCGCGTGGTGGTGGTCGACATGTCGAGATCCGTCCGGCGGTCTAACCGAAGAGCTTCTTGAGCTCGGTGTTGACCTTCTTCTCAGCGGCGGCGAGCTGGGCCTTCGGGTCGCCGTTCTTGCGGACGGAGTTCGCCATGACATCGTTGATCGCGGCGATCATCGCCTGGGTCCAGCCGATGTTGTCGAAGTGGCCGAACTCGTTGAAGAGCTTGACGCCCTCGGCCGGCAGACCGGACTTGAGCTTGGTGGCGGACTGCGCGAGGGAGGTGCGCGGCGGGATGTGGAAGCCGTAGGAGGTGGCGAAGTCCTCCTGGTGCTTCTTCTGGTCGATCCACAGCCACTTGACGTATTCCTTGGCCGCCTCGACGTTCTTGCCCTTGGCGTTGACGAACATCGACCAGCCGCCGTTGTAGACGGACTCCTTGCCGGCGGAACCGACCTTCGGGAAGGGGAAGATGCCGATGTCGTCGCCGAGCGCCTTCTGCATGACCGGCATGGCCCACATGCCGCACCACTGCATCGCCGTCAGGCCCTGGGTGAAGGCCGACGGGTCCCACCAGTCGGCGGGGGCGCCGAGCAGGAGGTCGCCGCTGGTGAACAGACCGCGCAGCTGCTTGAGGCCGTCGGCGACGGCGTCGGTGTTGAACGCGGGCTTGTTGTCGGCGGTGAGGGTGTCGGCACCGGCGGACCAGATCAGGTTGTGCTGCACGGGCGTGAGGTCATTGCCGAGGTAGGCGCCCTTGACCTTGCTGGTCTTGAGCTTCGCGGCGGCCTCGATCAGCTCTTCGAGGGTCTTCGGCACCTCGACCCCCGCCTTCTCGAACATCGAGGGACGGTAGAAGAAGAACTGCGGGTCGTCGATCATCCGGACGCCGTATATCTTGCCGTCGACCGTGTGCGACTTGATGTCGGCCTGGTTGAAGTCGTCCTTGACCGGCTCGATGATGTCGGTCAGGTCGGCCACCTGACCGCTCTTGACGAGCTGGATCTGCGGGTGGAACTCGAAGACGTCCGGCGCGTTCTTGGTGAGCAGCGCGGCGAACAGCTTCTGCTCGAAGTTGGAGCCGGTGATCCACTGGGTGGTGACGTTGGCGCCCTTGTAGTCCTTCGCGTACCGCTTCACAGCCTGCTCGACGCCGGCCTCGCCGTACGCGTGGAAGTACTGGACGAGGGCGTCGCCCGACCCGCCGCCGCTGCGCCCGGTGTTGCCGCCGCACGCGGCGAGTCCGCCCGCGGCGGCCAGGCCCATCGCGGCCCGCAGTACGTTTCGGCGGTCCCAGTTCATGTTGCTCGATGCCGACATGCTGACGTCCTTGTCTCGAGTGCGGCTGCGGCTCTGCGGCTCACTGCCTGATGGCTCACGGCCCGGGGGCTCGCGCCAGATGGCTCAAAGAGAGGTGCGGTGCGGGACGCTAGAGCTTCGGCTAAGGCTTCGGCAAGGGGTTGGACGAAGTCTGTGCGAAGCGTTGTGTCCGGTTCGCGATTTCGAACACGCGGGAGGTGTGGAGGAGTTGGTTCCGCCGCCGCGAGGTCGCTACGACGGTGGGGTGGTGGTGCGGCTCCTCACGGGTGCGGTGCGTTTGCCGTTCTTCTGCCCGACGGCCTGGAGGGCGCCCTCCAGCGCGAACGTCGCCGCGCCCAGGCACACCGGGTCGGTGGGGATCGGGGAGAGGACGATCTCGGTGGCGGCCAGCGGCCGCGGCAGCGCGTGCCGGGTCACGGCCTCGCGCACCTCGTGCAGCAGCGGTTCGCCCAGGGTGCGGGCGACCCAGCTGCTCAGCACGACGATCTCGGGGTTGAACAGGTTCACCAGGTCGGCGACACCGGCGCCCAGGTAGCGGGCGGTGTCGTGGACGGCCCGGCGTGCCACCGGATCGTGAGCCGCGACCCCGCGGGCCAGGGCGTCGATGGTCGCCGTCTGGTCGTCCGCGTGCAGCAGTTCGCTGTCGGGGCCGATCTCCCGCAGGTTCAGCATGATGCCGCGCGCGCCCACGTACGTCTCCACGCAGCCGTGGTTGCCGCAGCGGCACAGGCGCCCGTCCAGCACCATCGTGGTGTGGCCCCACTCGCCCGCGCTGTTGCTGACGCCCCGGTGCAGCCCGCCGCCCAGGACGAGCCCGGCTCCCACGCCGGTCCCGAGGTTGACCACCACGGCGTTCCCGCGTCCGCGCGCGGCCCCGAACCACAGCTCGGCGACCGCGCTGGCGCGCAGCGGGTTGTCCAGGTAGAGCGGGTAGGCGATGTGCTCGGTGAGCAGGTCGAGGAGCGGCACGTCGTGCCAGTCCCAGTTGGGTGCGTACTCCGAGATGCCGGTCGCGCGGTCCACCTGCCCCGGCACGCTCACGCCGACCCCGAGCACCCGGGCGCCCTCGATGCCGGCCTGCATGACCACCGAGCCGACGGCTGCGGCCACATGGCCCACCACCTGCTCGGGCAGGCTCTCGCCGGGCCGGACGTCCTCCTCGGCCCGGGCGAGCACGTTCAGCCCGAGGTCGAACAGCTCGACATGGACGTACGTCTCGGCGATGTCGACGCCGATCAGCGCGCCGCCCGAGGAGTTGACCGCGACCAGGCCCCGGGGGCGCCCGCCCGCCGAGTCCTCGAAGCCGACCTCGGTGATCATGCGGAGGTCGAGCAGTTCTCCGACGAGCGTGGCGACCGTCGCGAGGCTGAGGCCCGTGGCCGCCGCCAGCTCCTGCCGGGAGGTGGGTGACTCGGCGATGATCTGGCGCAGCACCTCGTAGCGGTTCGCGGTGCGGATGTCACGTGATGTGCGCTTCACCGGGGTGCCCCATTCCTTCCCAGACCGGCCGGGCCGGGTCGACGTCGGCACCGGCGCGGCGCAAGGCTATGGGCTGCCGGGACTTTCGACAAGGGGTTTGGAAAGGGGCTTTATAAAGTGCTCGCCCGCTGAGGAGCGGAGGTGGCCGGGCGTGGCCTGCTCATGATGCCTCAGGTCGGGCGCCCCGACTCCACCGGTGTGTCAGTCCGGGTCCTGTACCGGGCCGCCCGTCGGGCAGGCGGCCGCCTCGCCCGGACGGCCGGCGCCGGCGACCGCGGCGGACAGCTGTCGCTGCACCTGCTCCGGCAGGGTGCTGCCGCGTACGGTGCCCACCAGGTCCTGGGCCAAGTGGTGCAGCTTGGTGTTGGTGTTCTGGGAGGTCCTGACCAGCACGCTCCAGGCCGCCTCGGGGCTCAGGTTGAAGGAGGCCATCAGGATGCCGCGGGCCAGGTCGATGGTGGGCCGGGTCTGCATGGCGCGGCGCAGCTGGGCGACTTCGGCGCGCAGTTCCCGGCTGCTCTCCTGCGGGGGGCCGGTGTCGGGCGTGGCCGGGGGAGCGGGGGGCTCCGGGAGGGCGGAGTCGGTGAACAGCTCGCGCGTGCCGGTCAGGTCGAGAAGGCGCTCGACCGCGACGCCGCAGGAGCGGATGGTGACGGTCTTGCCCTGGTCGACCGCGCGGGTGCGCAGATCGAGCAGCGCGTCGAGGCCGGAGCAGTCGCAGAACCCGACGGCGTCCAGGCACAGGTCGACGCCGCCGCCCGACAGGGTGAGCATGTCGTACAGCTCGGGCAGCAACCGTCTGCTGCCCAGGTCGAGTTCGCCCCACATGGACACGGTCATGCGGTCGCCGTCCGGAGAGACGTCCATGGTCGCCATGCAGGGCGGGACCGCCGCCGGTGCACTGGCGCCGGCCGTGGGTTCGGCGCCCTCCTGCGTGTGAGACCGCGCAGAGTACGCAGGCTCCGGCATGGCCCTGTTCTCCCTTGCTCTTCCGCCTTGCCTCCGCTTTCAGCGTTGCCTCTCTACCCCATGCACGTCAATTGATACATGAAACGGAGTACGTGTTTTTGGGTGCATGAATGTTCGGTCGCTAGAGTTGAGGCATGGATGGAGTGCCCGAGCCATACAGCGGATGGACGTTCCTCACGAACCATGCCCGCGTGCTGGCCGCCATTGCCGACGATCGCAGCGTGCGTATCCGGGACATCGCGGCCCACTGCCGGCTCACCGAACGAGCCGTGCAGAAGATCATCGCCGACCTGGAGCAGGACGGTTACCTCTCCCACACCCGGGAGGGACGCAGCAACACGTACCGGATCGACCCCGGCAAGGTGCTGCGCCACCCTGCCGAGGCGGGTCTGACCGTGGCGTCACTGCTCTCCCTGCTCGTCCAGGCCGAGGCCGACCGTGCCACGGCCCCGGGCGACCGGCCGCACGCCACGACCTGACCTGCCGGCGGCCCGCCGCGGGGCGGACGGCCCCTATGCCGGGGCCAGCACCTCCCGCACGAAGGCGTTGGCGAACTTCCCTTCCGGGTCCAGCTCCAGCGCCAGCCCCCGGAAGTCGCCGAGCCGGGGATACAGCCCGCGCAGGACCGGCGCGGGCACCGTGAACACCTTCCCCCAGTGCGGCCGCGCCCCGAAGGGCTCCAGTGCCTCTTCGACCCGCCGGACCACCGGCAGCACCGCCTGGGTGTCCTCGACCCACGTGAAGTGCACCGCGACGGTGTCGCGCCCGTAGGAGGGGCTCAGCCACTGGTCGTCGCCGGCCACCGTGCGCACCTCGCAGGTCTGAAGGACGGGGGCCACGGTCTCCCGGATCGCGTCGAGCGCGTGCAGCATCCGCACGGCGTGCCCGCGCGGCAGCAGGTACTCCGACTGCAGCTCCGCCCCGCTGCTCGGGACGAACTCCGCCCGGAAGTGCGGCAACCGCTGGTGCCAGGGCCCCGGCACGCCGAACTGCTCGGTGCAGTTGACCGCGGGCATGCCCGGCACCGGGTGCATCTTCTCGGTGGCGGGAGCGGCCCAGGGGAAGGCGGGCAGCGGCTGGTCGGTGCGCCGCTTGAGCCACACCTGCCGGAAGCCCGGCTCCCGCCAGTCGGTGAACAGGCTGACGCTGTACCCCGTCGCCATCACCGTCTCGAACGCACCGGAGTCCAGCCCCGCGGACGGCAGTCCGGTGAACACGTGCTGCTCGACCTCGAAGGCCGGCTCCAGGTCCAGGGTGAGCGCGGTGACGACCCCGAGCGCGCCGAGCGAGGTGACGACGCCGCCGAACCGCTCCTCGCCCCGGCCTATCGTCACCGCCGAGCCGTCGGCCGTGACCAGCTCCACCTCGCGCACGGACACCGACAGCGGCCCGTTGAGCACCCCCGAGCCGTGAGTGCCGGTCGCGACCGACCCGGCCACCGAGATGTGCGGCAGGGACGCCATGTTGTGCAGCGCGAGACCCTGCCCGTGCACCCGGCGGGCCAGTTCCGCGTAGCGCACACCGCCGCCGACCCGGACCGTCCGGGCCGCCGTGTCCACGTCCACCTCCTGGGGCAGGCCGGCCAGCGACAGCAGGACGCCCCCGGGGCCCGGTTCGGCGATCTCGTTGAACGAGTGCCCGCTGCCCAGCACCCGCACCCGGGCACTGTCCGCGACGAGTGCGCGCAGCGCGGCGAGCGACGCGGGCCGGTGCAGTTCCTTGGCCGCGTAGGTGATGTTGCCCGCCCAGTTGGTCACGGTCCCGTTCATCCACGTCGTCCTTCCCCGAGGCAGCGGGGACCGGGAAGCCCCCGCCGGAACCTACCCCGGCCCCGGCGTCCATTGCCGCCACCGCCCGGCTCGGCCTACGGTGGGCGCGGTAGAGAGCGGTTTCTGCCCCATCCGCTTCTCCGCGTCCGCCGAGCCGGAAGGTCACCTCCCTTGAGCCAGCGCCCCCAGGCACTGTTCGCCATGGCCGCCGAGAACGTGCCGCAGGTCTTCCCGCCCGAGGTGCTGGCGCGGCTGCGCACGTCCGTGGACATCGAAGCGGACCTCGTGGCCGAGGACTTCACCGACCCGCGTGTCCTCGACGCGCTGGCCCGGGCCGAGATCCTGGTCACCGGCTGGGGGTGCCCCCGGCTCGACGGGACGGTCCTCGACGCCGCTCCCCGGCTGCGGGCGGTGCTGCACTCGGCCGGATCGGTGAAGTCCTTCGCCACCCACGCCCTCCGCGAGCGCGGCATCGCCGTCTCCTCGGCCGCCGTCGCCAACGCGCTGCCGGTCGCCGAGTACACCCTCGCCATGATCCTGCTCGCCGGGAAGGACGTCCTCGCCGCCCGCGACCGGCTGCGCGCCACCCGCGCCTGTGCCGGCTGGGGCGTCATCCCCGGCATCGGCAACTACGGCCGCCGGGTCGGCGTCATCGGCGCCTCCCGCATCGGCCGCCGCGTCCTCGAACTGCTCCGTCCCTTCGACCTGCGGCCCGTCCTCAGTGACCCGTACGTCGACGAACAGCGGGCCGCGGCACTCGGCGTCCCCCTGCTGCCCCTGGACGAGCTGCTGCGCACGTCCGGCATCGTCACCGTCCACGCCCCGCAGACGCCCGAGACCCACCGCATGATCGGCCGTCGTGAGCTGGCACTGATGCCCGACGGGGCGGTGCTGATCAACACCGCGCGCGGCGCGCTGGTCGACCACGACGCCCTCGTGGCGGAGCTGCGCACCGGGCGCCTGAGCGCGATCCTCGACGTCACCGACCCGGAGCCGCTTCCCGCCGACTCGCCCCTCTACGACCTGCCCGGCGCCTTCGTCACCCCGCATCTCGCGGGCTCCCAGGGCAACGAGCTGGCCCGGCTCGGCCTGACCGTCGCCGAGGAGGCGGAACGGCTGCTGGCCGGGGACAAGCCGGCGTACACGGTCGACTGGGCGGCGCTGGAACGCGAAGCCTGACCCACGCGGCCCCCGGCCAAACCGCCACGAAGGGGGCATTCCATTGGCTCGGGGGGACCCGGTACCGGCCGCGTACACCGATGGGCATACCGTGAGGAGTCGTACGTCCGAACCGGGAGGAGAGTCGGGATGGGCAGCCGTACCGCGCTGGTCGAGGATCTGATGGAGCGGTTCCCGCACGTGCCGCGGGAGGCCGTCTTCAAGGAGGACCTGCTCCGCGGCGGCGTCGCCTTCGACCCGTCCGCGCTCAGCGACAACGAGGGCGGAGAGGTCAAGCCGAAGTCGTACTTCATCTTCTCCTTCGACCACGGAACCCTGCCCGAACTGGGCGAGGCCGCGCTGCGCCGCCCGCCGGAGGAGATCATCCTCACCGGCGGCCCGTACGACCTGCGCCGCACGGTCGTCTCGGTGCGGGTGAACCCGTCCTCGCCCTACCGCGTCGCGGCGAACGAGGACGGCGTGCTCGGCCTCTACCTCGACGGCAAGCGGATCTCCGACGTCGGCGTGCCGCCGATGCCCGAGTACTACCGGCACACCCTGGCCAGCGGGAAGTCGGTCATGGAGGTCGCCCCGACCATCCAGTGGGGCTACCTGATCTACCTGACCGTCTTCCGGGTGTGCCAGTACTTCGGTGCCAAGGAGGAGTGCCAGTACTGCGACATCAACCACAACTGGCGCCAGCACAAGGCGGCCGGGCGGCCGTACACGGGCGTGAAGGACGTCGACGAGGTCCTGGAGGCGCTGGAGATCATCAACCGGTACGACACCGCGAAGGCGTCGACCGCGTACACGCTCACCGGCGGCGCCATCACCTCCAAGTTGCAGGGCCGTGACGAGGCCGACTTCTACGGCATGTACGCCAAGGCCATCGAGGAGCACTTCCCGGGCCGCTGGATCGGCAAGGTCGTCGCGCAGGCGCTGCCCAAGGACGACGTGCAGCGCTTCAAGGACTACGGCGTGCAGATCTACCACCCCAACTACGAGGTGTGGGACCGCCGCCTGTTCGAGCTGTACTGCCCGGGCAAGGAGCGGTACGTCGGCCGCGACGAGTGGCACAAGCGCATCCTCGACTCGGCCGAGGTCTTCGGCGCCCGCAACGTCATCCCCAACTTCGTGGCCGGCGTGGAGATGGCGGCGCCCTCCGGTTTCACCACCGTCGACGAGGCCATCGCGTCCACCACCGAGGGCCTGCGCTTCTTCATGTCGCACGGCATCACGCCCCGCTTCACCACCTGGTGCCCGGAGCCCACGACGCCGCTCGGCAAGGCCAACCCGCAGGGCGCGCCGCTGGAGTACCACATCCGTCTGCTCCAGGCCTACCGGCAGACCATGGAGGACTTCGGCCTCTCCTCGCCCCCCGGCTACGGCCCGCCCGGTGCCGGCAACGCGGTCTTCTCCGTGAGCTCCTTCATGGACAGCCTGCCGGCCGACGAACCCACCGCCGTCCGATAACGGTTCGATGACGTCGTCGCCCGGGGTGACGGGATACTGAGTCACAGGGCGGCCGCACCCGTATGACACTCCGAGGCCGGAGCCATGGGGTGCGGCCGCCCTGTCCTGATATCTGAACAGGGCGCTTGTCAGTTGTGTGGGAGGCGTGAAAAGCTCTTGCACTGCCGCGAGGTTCCCCCCAACTCCGATGCCGATGTGGTGAGTTGACCTCGCCTGTCCACGCAGGAGACTCATGCCCGACCTGCCGACCCCTCAGGACGCCTCCGAGGCCGCGCTGTTCTCCGAGTGCTGGGACGCGGTCCTCGCCTACGCGGACCTGTGCACGTCCGGTTCCACGGCCGCCGCACAACTGGGCCGCGAGGCGTTCGCGCACGGCATCCGCGAGGCCCGCGCCGCCGACCGCGGCCCGGTCCGCGGCACCGGCCGCCGCCCGGCCCGGCTGCCCCGCATACCCCTGCTGCTGACGTCCGTACGCACCACCGCCGCGGCCTGGGAGGAGGAGGGGCAGGGCCACAAACTCGACCCCGACCTGCGCCTGTGGCTCAACTCGGACAAGGCGGCCCGTTACACCGGCCCGCCCCTGCAGCGCCCGCTCGCGCTGCGCGGTCTGCGCGACCTCCAGCAGGCGGACGCCGAACTGCTGTGGTTCACCGAGGTGGAGGCGCTGCCTCTGTCCCTGGTCGCCGGCCGTCTGGGCCTCGATCCGGCCGGCGCCGCCGAGGAACTCCAGCAGGTCCGCACCCTGTTCCGGGACCGCTGCCACCGCAACCACCTCGACACGCCGATGGACGCCCGGTGCCGCAGCTACGCCCGGCTGCTGGACGCCGTCACCCGCTCCTCCGCCGCCGAGACCCCCGGCGACCTCTCCCGGCACCTGGCCACCTGTGTGCAGTGCGCCGAAGCCGCCGCCTGCCTGCGTCTGCACGGCGGAGCCCTGCCCCAGGCGCTGGCCGGCGGCGTGATCGGCTGGGGCGGCCTCGCCTACCTGGAGCGCCGCCGCAGGGCCGCCGAGGTACGGCTCGGTGCCGGCCGGCCCGGTTCCGCGGACAAGGCGGCCGGTGCACCTGACGACGGGGAGCAGAAGGCGCGCGTCGCCCGCAACAGCCTCCTCGTCGCCGCGGTCCTGGTCTCCGTGCTGGCCCTCGGCGTCTCCCTGATGCCCTTCGGCGGCTCGGGCGACGACCTCGGCGCGTCCGGTGGCACCGACCGCCAGCCGGTGGCCGACCCCGCACCGCCCCTGCCGTCCGCCCCGTCCCTGCCGCCCGCGACCTCGAAGCCGGCCGAGCGGACCACCCAGGGCACGAAGCAGCCGGAGAAGTCCGGCAAGCCGGAGGGCAAGGACCGTCACACCGAACCGCAGGGCACCTCCTCGCCCACCGCCCGGACCGAACCCGACGAGGACGCGGACCCCGGCTGCCGGGTCGAATACGACCTCGTCAACCAGTGGCCCGACGGTTTCCAGGCCACCGTCACCGTGACCAGCGCCGAGCCGCTGGACTCCTGGCGCGTCGCCTGGTCCTTCCGGGACGGCCAGCGGGTCGGCCAGATCTGGGACGCGTCGGTCTCCCAGGACGGCTCCCGCGTCACCGCCACCGCCGCCGACTACAACAAGTCGGTCCCCGCCGGCGGCGACCTGGCCTTCGGGTTCATCTCGTCCTGGCGGGGCAAGAACTCGCCGCCGTACGACTTCGAGCTGAACGGCCACGCCTGCGCGAAGAGCGGGTGACGAAACCACCCGCCCGTCAGGCTGCGAGCGGCACCTGCTCGCCCTCTTCCGCGCCCTGGTACCGGTTCCAGATCTGATTCAGCTCGTGCTGGTAGTAGAGCGGGAACAACACGACCACGATGAAGAGGATGAGGCCGATCCAGGGATTGCAGCTCCGCTGCTTCCCGGCCGACTGCTGCATCCGGGCAACGCGCAGACCGGTGTTGCAGACCGACACGAAGGGCGGGACGATCACCAGCCAGCCGACGGTGACGGCCAGCACGGCCAGCGCCGGGTTGACCTCGATCCGTGAGTCGAAGTCCCGGGCCTCACGGTTCACTTTGTAGTACCAGACCAGGTGGTAGATGCCCAGTGTGATCAGCGGCCAGATCAGCCACACGAGAATGATGTTGCGGGTCTTGCCTGCGCGACCTGACATGCTGCACCTCCCGTGATTCCAGTGCACCACGGCCGGCCACCACGTGCGCGTCGTGCGCCGGGGCGGACAGGGCGTCCCCGGCGGCCCCGCAGGGGGGACTAATTCCGTGGCGCCCGGGGGGCGTGCGCCTCTATGGTGGGGGCGAATCGCGCGGCGGCACGTTGCTGCCGCCGTCGGCTGTGTGACGAGCAGGAGGTGTGATCGATGGCTGTCTCTGAGATGGGCGCTGCCCGCATCCGGAAGTTCATCAAGTCCACCTCCGTGGCCTCCGGCTGACCTCTTACCCTCAGCGCCTTCGAGCGCGTGCCGGGGCCACCCTTGTGAAGGGTCACCCCTTGTCTTTCTCTTCTCTCCCGGGTTCGTCCTCGTCCACCTCGCATCCGCTCGAGCCGTACGGCTGGGACGCGGGCTGGGAGGCCGAGTTCGCCCCGTACGAGGCCGAAGGCCTGCTGGCCGGCCGGGTCGTCCGGGTCGACCGCGGGCAGTGCGACGTCGTCACCGCCGACGGCCCGCTGCGGGCCGACACCGCGTTCGTCACCCCGCACGACCCCCTGCGCGTCGTCTGCACCGGCGACTGGGTTGCCGTCGAACCCGGCGGCAATCCGCGCTACGTCCGCACCTACCTGCCGCGGCGCACCGCCTTCGTCCGCTCCACCTCCTCCCAGCGGTCCGAGGGCCAGATCCTCGCGGCCAACGTCGACCACGCCGTCATCGCCGTGTCCCTCGCGGTCGAGCTGGACCTCGGCCGTATCGAGCGCTTCCTCGCGCTCGCCTGGGAATCCGGGGCCCAGCCCGTCGTCGTCCTGACCAAGGCCGACCTCGTGCCGGACCCCGTGACCCTGTCCCACCTCGTCCAGGACGTGGAGACGACCGCCCCCGGTGTGCCGGTCGTGCCCGTCAGTTCCATCGGCGGGGACGGGCTCGACACGGTCGCCGCGCTCGTCGGCGGGGGGACGTCCGTGCTGCTCGGCCAGTCCGGTGCGGGCAAGTCCACCCTCGCCAACGCGCTGCTCGGCGAGGACGTCATGGACGTCCAGGCCACCCGGGACGTCGACGGCAAGGGCCGCCACACCACGACCACCCGCAACCTGCTCGCCCTGCCGGGCGGCGGTGTCCTGATCGACACCCCCGGCCTGCGCGGCGTCGGCCTGTGGGACGCCGAGACCGGCGTCGGTCAGGTGTTCTCCGAGATCGCCGAGCTGGCCGAGCGCTGCCGCTTCCACGACTGCGCCCACGAGGCCGAGCCGGGATGCGCCGTGCTGGCCGCCGTCGACGCCGGTGAGCTGCCGGAGCGGCGGTTGCAGAGCTACCGCAAGCTCCAGCGCGAGAACCAGCGCATCGTCGCCAAGACCGACGCCCGCCTCCGGGCCGAGATCCGCAAGGACTGGAAGCGGAAGGGGGCGATGGGCAAGGCCGCGATGGAGGCCAAGCGGGGAGCGCACTGGCGTTCGTAGCCACGCCATGACCGGCCGGTTATGATCAACGGCCACCGAGAGGTGGCCACGTGTTCGAATAGACACGTGTTCGGATTGAGGGGGGACGACATGCGTTTCAGGGCTCTGGGTGCGGTCGCCGCCGCGGTGGGTGTTCTCGCGCTCACCGCGGCGCCGGCCGGCGCCGCGCAGAACTGGCAGACGGTGAGCACCGACTCCACCTGGCACTGCAGTGCCTACAAGACCCACAAGGTGTCGGACAACGTCAAGTTCAAGGTCTGCGCCGTGGTCAACGGCAGCAGGTACGCCCAGGCCGTCCTGGTCGTGCAGAACGCGGCGAGCGTGGCGGTGTCCATCGGTGGCGCGGTGAGCAGCAACTTCGGCAGCAACGTCGACTGCGCGAGCTCCACGCTCAACCCCGGCTTCACCCGCGGCTGCCTCGCCCCGACCAAGTACGTCGGAAACGAGTCGATCTTCACGGTGGCCGCCCGGCTGCGGCTCAACGGGGTCGACGACTGGTACTACGACACCGAGTTCTACGCCCCCTAGGTCCATCGTCATGTCCGATTTCCGCCAGCGGCTTCCCGGCCCACGGCGGAGACTGGACGGGTGATGGACCAGGGAACGGACGAAGACACCAGGTACGAGGCCGTACGCGGCCGCGACGCCCGTTTCGACGGCGTGTTCTTCTTCGCCGTCGAAACGACCGGCATCTACTGCCGGCCGAGCTGCCCCGCGGTCACCCCGAAACGGGCCAACGTACGGTTCTTCGCCACGGCCGCCGCCGCGCAGGGCTCGGGTTACCGGGCCTGCCGGCGGTGCCGGCCGGACGCCGTGCCCGGCTCCGCCGAGTGGAACGTCCGCGCGGACGTGGTGGGCCGGGCGGTGCGGCTGATCGCCGACGGCGTGGTCGACCGGGAAGGCGTCGCCGGGCTCGCCGGACGCCTCGGCTACAGCGCCCGGCAGGTGCAGCGGCAGCTCACCGCCGAACTCGGCGCCGGCCCGGTCGCCCTGGCCCGGGCCCAGCGGGCCCACACCGCACGCGTCCTGGTGCAGACCACCGAGCTCCCGATCACCGAGATCGCGTTCGCGGCGGGCTTCGCCAGCGTGCGGCAGTTCAACGACACGATCCGGGCGGTGTACGCCTCGACCCCGAGCGAGCTGCGCGCCGCCGCACCGAAGGCCGGCCGGGGCCGCCGCGCGGCCACCCCCGACGCCGGCATCCCGCTCCGGCTCGCCCACCGCGGCCCCTACCGGGCCGGACCCGTCTTCGACCTGCTGGCGCGCGAGGCCGTAGCCGGCATCGAGGACGTGAGCGGCCCACCCGGCACCCGCACCTACCGGCGCACCCTCCGCCTCCCGTACGGCACCGGCATCGTCGCCGTCGACGAACGCCCGGGCGCCGCCCGGCCCGGCTCCGGCGCCCACCCGGGCGGCTGGCTCGACGCCCGGCTGCACCTCACCGACCCGCGCGACCTCACCACCGCCGTCCAGCGGCTGCGGCGGCTGTTCGACCTCGACGCCGACCCCTACGCTGTCGACGAGCGCCTCGCCGCCGACCCGCGGCTCGCACCCCTGGTCCGCGCCCGGCCCGGGCTGCGCTCACCGGGCACCGCCGACCCGCAGGAACTCGCGGTGCGTGCGCTGACCGGCCGCACCGAGGCGGAACGGCTCGTGCGTCGCTACGGCAAGGCCCTCGACGCCCCCTGTGGCAGGCTCACCCACCTCTTCCCCGAGCCGGCCGTCCTCGCCGGGGCCGAACCCGGCGGCACCCTCGGCGCGCTCACCGCCGCCCTGGCCGACCAGATCGTGCGGCTCGACCCGGGCGCCGACCGGGACGAGGCGCAGGACGCCCTGCGTGCCGTGCCCGGCCTGGACGCCCGTACGGTGGCCGAGATCCGCACCCGCGCCCTCGGCGACCCGGACGTGGCGCCGCCCGGCCTTGACGTCCCCGACCACTGGCGCCCCTGGCGCTCGTACGCCGTGAACCACCTGCGCGCAGCAGGGGAGTGGGAGTTGTGATGACCGACCCGACCTACTGGACGAGTGTGACCGGCCCCCTCGGGCCGCTGCTCCTCACGGCCGCCCCGACCGGCGAGCTGACCTCCCTGTCCGTACCCGGTCAGAAGGGCGGACGCGAGGTGCGGGACGGCTGGCGGCGCGACCCCGGGCCGTTCCGGGAGGCCGAGGAGCAGCTCGCCGCCTACTTCGCCGGGGAACTGAAGGAGTTCCGGCTGGCCTGGCGGACCGACGGCACCGCCTTCCGCGAGAGGGTCTGGGCCGCGCTGGACGACATCCCCTACGGCTCGACCGCGACCTACGGCGAGATCGCCGCGCGCATCGGAGCGCCCCGGGCGGCCGTGCGGGCCGTCGGCGGTGCGATCGGCGCGAACCCGCTGCTCGTGGTCCGCCCCTGCCACCGGGTGATCGGGGCGGACGGCACGCTGACCGGTTACGCGGGGGGCCTGGACCGCAAGGTGCGGCTGCTGACGCACGAGGGTGTGCTGCCCGCACAGGACACGGCCCGGGGCTCAGCCCCAGAAGACGGCGCCCACCCAGGCCGCCGCGATCAGCTGGCAGGTGAACAGTTCGGCCAGGATGCTTGAGCCGCCCGCGCGCATCACCGTGCGCAGGGCGGCGACCGCGTCCGCGTGACGGCCGAGACGGACCCGTTCGAAGAGGTAGACACCGGTCAGGAATCCCGGGATCGCGCCCAGTACGGGGACCAGGACGAATCCGAGCAGGGAACCGGCTCCGGCGCAGGCCAGCATGCGGCGGGTGGTGGCGTTCATCCGCAGGCGCCGGGGCGGCAACGACCAGCGGACGGCCTGGGAGACGAGCAGCAGCACCGTGGCCCCGACCAGCACCCACCAGGCGACGGGCTGCGGATCCTTCAGCGCCCACCACATGACCGCGGCCCACACCAGCAACGATCCCGGCATGGCGGGCAGCAGCACTCCGCACAGCCCGAGCAGGATGACCAGCCCGACCAGCAGGAGGTCCCACACTCCCATCTGACCAGCCTGCCGGAACACGCGAGAACACGCAGGTCAGAAGCGTGCCAGAGGGCCAGACCCGCAGGTCAGCCGCCCGCTGTCGGCCGGGCCGCGATTTCGCATGACCGTTCTACGGCTCACTCGACGTGCCGTTCACCGCCCCGCGACGGGCCGGTTTTTTCCACAAGCCCCGTTTTCATCCCGCTCGTGCGGTGGACAATCAGGGCATGAGTCAGCAGGGGGGAAGGCCCACCGGTCACGAGGACGACTGGTGGAGGGAGTTGTACGACGACTCCACCGACGACACGGGCCCCACACCGGCACGCGATTCCCTCGACGACCGGTTCGCGTCGGCGTCCGGAGCCGTGGGGGACGCCGTGCGCGAGGGGGCGGAGGAGTGGATCCGGTCCCCGGACCGGCCGGCAGCACGGCCCTTCGGCGCGGAGCCGGCCGTCCCGGCGCCCCGGACGGGAGCCGACGACGTACCGGACACACCCCGCCCGAACGTCCGGCCCCCGCAGCGCGCCCCCTGGGAGCCGCCACCGGCCCGGCCCTCCGGCCCCACGAGCTTTCCGACTGCGGCGAAGCCGCCGGGCCACACGGGGCGGCCACCCGCCGGCCCGCCCATGGCCCCACACCCGGGCGACGCGGCCCCGACGACGGGACCCCGTACGCCGTCGGACGCGAGCCCGGCTGCCGCCGGCTCCGGCGGGCTTCCGGGCGCGGGGCGAAGCGGCGAGCCGTTGCCCTCACCCGGCCCGCGTGGGCCTTCGGACGCGCCGCCGGGCGTCGTGAGCCGGTGGGCCGCCGACTCCGGCGGGCCCCCGGGCGCGGTGACGGAGGGCGGGCCCCCGTCCTCAGCCGTCCCCGCCGCGCCCTCGGACGCCGCACGCCCTCCTGTGGCCGATCCCGGCAAACCCCCGGGTGAGCGGCCCGGTGACGTGTCTTTGCCCTCGGCCGGCCCCCGCACGCCCCCGGCGAGCCCCGCGCAGCCTGCCGTCCCGACCATGCCCGGCTCACATCCGGCTCCGGTTCCCCCTCCCCCCGCGTCCCCTCCGGCCTGGCCGGCCGCGGCCGCGGCCGGGGACCCCGCGCCTCCGGCCCCGGCCGACAGGCCCCCCGTGCCGCCGTGCCCCGCCGGGCCGCCCCCGTCCCCGGCCGACCGGCCGC
>NZ_WWIC01000060.1:0-29540 GCF_009872555.1 Streptomyces sp. SID5643 | reverse complement strand
TCGTCGACGAGGTCGATGGCCTTGTCGGGCAGGAAGCGGGAGGTGATGTACCGGTCGGAGAGCGAGGCGGCGGCGACGAGCGCGCTGTCGGCGATCTGCACCTTGTGGTGGGCCTCGTAGCGGCCCTTGAGCCCGCGCAGGATCGCGATGGAGTCCTCGACGGTGGGTTCGGCGACCAGCACCTGCTGGAAGCGCCGCTCCAGGGCGGGGTCCTTCTCGATCCGCTCGCGGTACTCGTCGAGGGTCGTGGCGCCCACCATGCGCAGCTCGCCGCGGGCCAGCATCGGCTTCAGCATGTTGCCGGCGTCCATGGCGGAGTCGCCGCCCGCGCCGGCCCCGACGACCGTGTGCAGCTCGTCGATGAAGGTGATGATCTGCCCGTCGGAGTCCTTGATCTCGGCGAGGACGGTCTTCAGCCGCTCCTCGAACTCGCCCCGGTACTTCGCGCCCGCGACCATGGCGCCGAGGTCGAGCGCGACGAGCCGCTTGTCCTTCAGCGACTCGGGCACGTCGCCCTTGACGATCCGCTGGGCGAGCCCCTCGACGACGGCGGTCTTGCCGACGCCCGGCTCGCCGATGAGGACGGGGTTGTTCTTCGTACGGCGGGACAGGACCTGCACGACGCGGCGGATCTCCTGGTCCCGGCCGATGACCGGGTCGAGCCTGCCCTCCCGCGCGGCGGCGGTGAAGTCCGTCCCGAACTTCTCCAGGGCCTTGTACTGCCCCTCGGGGTCGGCCGTGGTCACCCGGCGCTGTCCCCGCGTCTTCTGGAAGGCGGCCTGGAGCTTCTTGGCGTCGGCCCCCTGCTGGGACAGCACCTCGCCGGCCGCGCCGCCCTTCGCGGCGAGCGCGATCAGGAGGTGCTCGGTGGAGAGGTACTCGTCCCCCAGGTCCTTGGCGCGGGCCTGCGCGTCGGCGACGACGGCCAGCATCTCGCGGTTGGGCTGGGGCGGCGCGACGGTCGACCCGGTCACGCTCGGCAGCCCGGCGAGCACGCGCTCGGCCCCGGCACGCACGGCGGCCTGGTCGGCGTCGACCGCGGCGAGCAGGTCGGTGATGTTCTCGTTGTCCTGTCCCTGGAGCAGCGCGAGCAGCAGGTGGGCCGGGGTGAGGTCGGGGTGCCCCTCGGTCACGGCCCGGTTGCTGGCAGCGTTGATCGCGTCCCGGCTCCGGTTGGTCAGCTCGGCGTCCACGTTCGCGTTCTCCTCCTTGCACTGACCCGAACGGCTTGCACAAAGTTGAGTCTAGTGCACTCAAGGACGGTTCCGGGAGGCTCGGGGGTCTAAGTTCCGGGGCATGGCGACCAAGTACTCCGTCGACCCCGGCGCTCCCGACCCGTCGTATCTCAGCTTCTGGCGGGAGCGGCACCTGTGCACCCTGACGACTCCCCGCCCGGACGGCACTCCGCATCTGGTACCCGTCGGCGTCACATACGATCCCGAGGCCCGGCTGGCTCGGGTGATCACCAATCGGGCGAGCGCGAAGGTGCGGTACGTGCGGGCGGCCGGGGACCAGGGGGCGGCCGTCGCCGTCTGCCAGCTGGAGGGCCGTCGCTGGGCGACGCTGGAGGGCCGGGCCTTCGTCCACGACGAGCCGGACCGGGTGGCCGAGGCGGAGCGGCGCTACGCGGAGCGCTACGGCAGGACGCCGTCGCCGAACCCGGCGCGCGTGGTGATCGAGATCCACCTGACGCGGGCGATGGGGCGGGGTTGACCGAAGTGAAAATCCACACCGGTGATCGGCCGGATCCGGCCACCACCACAGGGAGCCGATACCCGGAAATGTCCCCGGAAACTGCAGCGGCGTCACCGTGTTCAGGTCACGGTGACGCCGCTGCGGGGGGAAGCACCTGAGCGATCTGTTACGACGGGGGAATCGCGTCAGGCACTGCGGGGGGTGGCAGAGATGGTCCTCGGGGCAGGGGAGTCGGCCTCCACCTGCTGGTGGTCCCGTTGGTCCAGGTTCACAAAGATCATTCCGTACCGTACGGCGCACCGCACAGGCTGCGGCGCCCCCCGAGGCCGCCGCAGACACCGGTACGCCCGTACGTCCTCGTCCTCGTCCCGCGTGACGACCACCGGCTCGCCGAACACGGTCACCATCAACGAGTCGCCGCTGTGGGGGATGGCGGTGACCAGGTCGATGAAGTGCCAGCCGGAGCGGTAGGCGGTGGCCATCTCGCGGCGGAAGGAGCGGTCGTCGGGTGGAGTGGTCACATCAACGCTCCGAGTCCACGACGATCGCCGGCCAATGACTGTCCGCCAGGACATCACTCTTGACATCGCCCATGACGCTCGCCGGCCAGTGACTGTCCGCCCGGGTATCACCCTTCGCGCCGGAGTAACCCATCACTCCGATGACAGCGACGGCAGAGAGAGCGGCAGCAAGCACCGAGCGAAGCAGTCTCTTGCGCATAGTCGGCTTCGTCCTCACTTGTGAGTCTCCTCTTCCCCCGTCAGGTAAGACGATGGCTCATTCGAACACGTCATGGCCACACAATCGGTGCATCATGTTCCTGCATGTTCAGGACCCTGGGGGGTGGAGATTTCGTGGCAAATCAGACTAAGGCGGCGCATCCCCATGCGGTCACCGAGCTGTGCGAGGAGGGGAATCGACTTTATGCGAACGCCCTGCGTGCGGGGCGGATCGCGCGCACGGACGCGAAGTCGGCGCCTTGTCTGGTCGAGTTCGCCCTCCTCCACCCGGACCCGGACGACGAGGACTGGCTGCGGCCGGTACCGCCGACAGTAGCGCTGGCCGAACGTCTGCACCCGATCGAGCGCGACATCGCGGAACGCCGTGAGCTGTCGATCAAGATCGCGGACGCGTTCGAGCCGTTCATGGCCCTGGGCGCCCAGCTGACGACGACCGACCACTCGATCACGGTGCTGGAGGGCGGCGACCGGATCAATGCCGCCCTCAACCTGGCCACGGCCCAGTGCCAGGCGGAGATGCTCACCATCCAGCCCAGTGACGACCGCTTCTCCGAGCGGAGCCTCACCCAAGGACTCGAAAGGGACAGGCCCCTGATCGAGCGGGGGGTCAGGATCCGGACGCTGTACCAGCACACGGCTCGCTACAGCCCTCAGAAACTGGCCTATGTGGCGCAACTGGCGAACAGCAAGGCGGAGTACCGCACGATCGACGAGGTGGTCGAACGGCTCATCGTCTGCGACGGGACCGTCGCGTTCATTCCGGCCCGTGACGACCAGCAGGTCGCCCTCGAACTCCGCCACCCCGGACTCGTCCGGTACCTGGTGAAGGTCTTCGAGTTCATGTGGAGCCGTTCCGTTCCGCTGAGCGCCGGTGCACCCTACGGCCCGGCCGCCGACGGCATCACGGACATCCAGTACTCCATCGCCAAACTCCTCGTGGAGGGCCATGTCGACGAGGCCATCGCCCGCCGCCTCGGCATGAACGTCCGCACATGCCGGGCCCACATCGCCAAGCTCGCGGCCACCCTCGGCAGCGGCAGTCGTGCCCAACTCGGTTTCCTGATCGCGCAGTCCGGAATCCTGGAGAGCGCAGGTGCCGCGCAGTGAGCGGACCGCACCGCGAGCACGGCAACGACGACCTGTGCTCCCTGGGGACGGACCTGTACGAACGGGCGCTGCGTCAGGGCCGGCTGTCCACCGAGGACACCCGTGCCGCCCCCTGCGTCGTCGACCTGGGTCTGCTGCACCCCGCCCTCGACGACCCCACCCGACTGGAGCCCGTCGCCCCGGTCGTGGCGCTGCACCGGCTGCTGCGGAGCTCCGAGGAGCGGATCGCGAGCGAGCGGCAGCGCGAAGCACAGTTGGCCGAGACATTCGGCTCCCTCATGCGGATCGCCGGCCCGTCCCGCAGAGCCGGTGAGACTCCCCCGATCCGGCTCCTCACCGGCACGGAGCGGATCAACCGGGCCATCACCGACGCCGTGGCCGACGCCTCCGAGGAACTGATCACCGTCCAGCCCCGCGCCGGTCTCACCGGCGAACGCGGCCAGGCCGCCGACGCCGCATCGCTCGGCCGTGACCAGGCAGCGCTGGACCGAGGTTGCCGGATCCGCACCCTGTACCCGCACACGATGCGTCACTTTCCCGTCATCACGGCTCGTTGCGAGCGCCTGAAGGGCGACGTCCGGATCCGCACGCTGGACGAGGTCCCCGACCGCCTGGTCCTCATCGACCGCACGGTGGCCTTCGTCCCGGCCGGCGAGGACGGCAGACTGGCTCTGGAGATCAGGCATCCGGCCATCGTGGACCACCTGGCCGTCACGTTCGACCGCCTCTGGCGCCTGGCCACACCCATGCACCCCGAAGCCGCCCCCCAGCCCTCCCACAACGGCATCCCGCCCCGCCAGCACGCCATAGCCGCCCTCCTCGTCGAAGGCCACACCGACGCCGTCATCGCCGACCGGCTGGGGATGAACATCCGTACCGCCCGCGTCCACATCGCCAAGCTCGCCGCGACGCTGGGCAGTCAGAGCAGGGCGCAGCTCGGGTATCTCATCGGGCGGTCCGGGATTCTTGACCGGGAACGCTGAAGGGCGTGGAGGCAGCGGCCCGCGGCGGACCGTCCAGTCCGGCCTGGGCGATGCGCACGCCGAGTTGCGTACGGCTGGCCGCCCCGAGCGTCTCCGAGAGGCGCGCGATGTGCGCCCGGCACGTCCGGACGCTTATGCCCAGCCGTTCGGCGATGACGGCGTCCTGATGCCCTTCCGCCAGCAGCGCGGCGATCGACTGCTCCCGGTGCGAGATGCCCTCGATGCCGGTCTCGGGGAGCGGGGCCTTGAGGGGGATGGCCAGGCGCCACAGCCGGTCGAAGACCGTGACGAGGTACTCGACGATCGCCGGATGCCGTAGTTCGAGGGCCATCGTGCGGTCGGAGTTGGCGGGGATGAACGCCACCGTCCGGTCGAAGAGGATCAGCCGGTCGATCACCTCGTCCAGCGTGCGCGCCTCCACCGCGTCGCCCATGAGCTCCAGATAGGTCAGCAGCCCCTGCCCGTGCCGGGCGACATGCGTGTACAGGTCCCGCATCCGCACACCCCGGCCGCGCAGCGCCAGCGCCCGGTGCAGCCCCTCGGAGAGCTCCGCCTCGCGGCGGATGCCGCCGGGCTGGACCGTGAGCACCTCGGCCGTGCACGCCTGGGTCGCCTCGTCCATCGCGGCCTGGATCCGGGCGAGTCCGTCCAGGACCCTGATCGCGGGGCCCTCGGCGGCCGGTGCGGCCGGCCGCACCTGGCGGCCCAGGCCGGCGTACCACTCGACGGCCGCGACGGCCGAGCCCACCCGGCGCTGGCTCGCGCTGACCTCGTCGTGCATCCCGCGCAGCAGCCGGGTCATGACCTCCTGCGGGGAGGTCGGCACCAGCCAGTCCATGTCGTCGGGATCCGGGTGCAGCAGGGCGAGTTCCAGCAGGCAGGGCACCGGATCCGCGTCCCGGCGCGGCACCCGGCCACGCCGTACGGCCCGGGAATACACGCGATCCCCGGCCTCGCACAGTCGGTCGGCACCGTGTGGATGCTGCTCCGCCCCGTGCCCGGCCATCGCCCATCCCACCCCCGGTTTCGCCGCCGTTCCGCAGCGCAACTATGCGCGGACGGGACGTGCTCCGCAACACGGCTCCCCGCGCGGCGACCACCGGAAACCACCGGTACGCACCGGTATCTCCGGGCCTCGGACGGTCCTGTCGCGGCAGCCGGTCAGGGGGTGGGTGAGCCCGGCGCGATGTGCGCCGGGGACGCGGCTACTTCAGGCCGATGGCCCGGCACGCCGTCTTGTACTCGGCCGTGCAGATGTCCGACAGCTTGTAGATGTCGTCCGCGACGACCGTGTCCTTGATGTTCTCCTTGGTGAGCGCGACCACGGGCACGAGCTGGGCCGGGATGCCCTTGTGGGTGGGGCTGTCGACCCTGTCGCGGGCGAGGGCGGCGAACTGGATGTCGCGGCCCTGCACCTTGGCGACCGCCATCTCCGCGGCGTTCTCCGCCTCCTGCGGGTAGGACTTGTACACGCTCATGTACTGCTCGCCGCTGATGATCCGCTGCACCGCCGGAAGCTCCGCGTCCTGGCCGGTGATGGGCGGCAGGTCGGTCACGCCCGCGGCCTGGAGCGCCTTGAGGATGCCGCCCGCCATGCCGTCGTTGGCGGAGTAGACCGCCGCGATGTTGCCCTTGCCGATCTTCTCGATCGCCCGGGCCATGTTGGCCTCGGCGTTCTCCGGCTTCCAGTCCTTGGTGTCGAAGGACTGGGCGATCGTCACCTTGCCGTTCAGCTCGGACATGGCCCCCGCCTTGAACTGCTTGGCGTTGGGGTCCGTCGAGGAGCCGTTCATCATGACGATCTTGTCGGACAGGCTCGCCTTCTCGCCGATGGCCTCCAGCAGGGAGCGGCCCTGGACCTCGCCGACCAGCTCGTTGTCGAAGGAGATGTACGCGTCGATCGGGCCCTCGGCCAGCCGGTCGTAGGCGATGACCGGGATACCTGCCTCCTTCGCCTTCGTCACGCCGCTCGCGATGGCCTTGGAGTCGACGGCGTCCAGCAGGATCACGTCGACCCGGTCGTCGATCATCTGCTGCAGCTGGCTCGCCTGCTTGTCCGCGCTCGCATCGGCGTTGGCGTACTCGACGCGGCCCTTGTCGTTGGTGAGCGACTCGACCTTCGTCTTGATGATCGGGTAGTCGAAGTTCTCGTAACGCGTGTTGGCCTTCTCCGGCAGCAGCAGGCCGACGGTGATGTCGTTGCCCTTGGTCGGACTCGCGTCGTCACTGCTCCCCGTCGCGTTGAGCACGCCGCAGCCTGCGAGCGTGACGGAGATCGTGGCGGCTGCCACGGATATGGCGATACGACGCATGCGGGGGCTCACTTCGCGTGTGTTTCGGACGTGGGCGCATCTTTGGTGCCCATGTGACTGAAAAGCCAACGCGGACGCGACCCCAGCGTCAAGCGGAACCACTTAACGAGATGACAACACCACGCTCCGCAGCAGTTGTGAAGACTCTGCGGAACCGTCTCCAAGTGGCGTGCACCACGCGGTCATCCACGGGAGGCCACGCGAAACCGGGGCAAGGTGTACGAAGCAGGCGAAAGGGCCGGGAGTCAACTCCCGGCCCTTTCCCGTGCGTACGCGCGTCAGTCGGACTGCTGCTGCCGCTTCGGCCGCCACACCACCAGCGCGCTGGTCTGCTGCACCTCCTGGTACGGAACCAGGTCGCGGCGGTACGACGCGTGCACCGCCGCCTCGCGCTGGCGCATGGCCGCCGCCGCGCCGTCGAGCGCGTCCTGCATCTCGGCCACCCGGGCCTGGAGCGCGGCGACCTGGTTCTCCAGTTCGATGATGCGCTTGATTCCGGCCAGGTTGATGCCCTCGTCCTGTGACAACTGCTGGACGGTGCGCAGCAGTTCGATGTCACGGGCCGAGTAGCGCCGGCCCCGGCCCGCCGTGCGGTCCGGGGAGACCAGGCCCAGGCGGTCGTACTGGCGCAGGGTCTGCGGGTGCAGGCCGGACAGCTGGGCCGCCACCGAGATGACGTAGACCGGGGTTTCCTCGGTCAGTTCATACGGGTTGCGTCGACGACCGTCCATCTGACTCATGCTCCCTTCGCGGCCTGGAACAGATCCGCCCGCGGGTCCTCACCCGCGGTCGCCTCGCGATACGCCTCGAGTGCGTCACGAGCCTTCCCCGTCAGGTCCTTCGGAACACTCACCTCGACGGTGACCAGGAGGTCGCCGCGGGTGCCGTCCTTGCGGACCGCGCCCTTGCCCCGGGCGCGCATGGTGCGTCCGTTCGGCGTGCCGGGGGGCAGCTTCAGCGTGACGGGCGGGCCGCCGAGCGTCGGCACCCGCACCTCGCCGCCGAGGGCCGCCTCGGTGAACGTGACCGGGACGGTGACGGTGAGGTTGTCGTCCTTGCGGCCGAACACCGGGTGGGTGTCGACGTGCACGACGACGTACAGATCGCCCGCCGGGCCGCCGCGCTCGCCCGGCGCGCCCTTGCCGCGCAGCCGGATCCGCTGGCCGTCGCTGACGCCCGCGGGGATGCGCACCTGCATGGTCCGGGAGGACTTGGCCCGGCCGCTGCCCTTGCAGACCTCGCAGGCGTTCTCCGCGATCAGGCCGCGGCCCTTGCAGTCCGGGCAGGGGTCGGTGAGGGAGAAGCCGCCGCCGCTGCCCCGGGCGACCTGCCCGGTGCCGACGCAGGTCGGGCACACGCGGGGCGTGCCGTTCTTGTCGCCGGTGCCAGAACAGGCCTTGCAGGGAGACTGCGACGACATCCGCAGCGGGACGGTCGCGCCCTCGATCGCCTCGGTGAAGCTGAGCGTGACCTCGGACTCGATGTCCTGGCCGCGCCGGGGGTGCGTACGCGTCCCCGGGCCGCCCGCGCCGCCGCGGTTGAACAGGCCCCCGAAAACGTCACCGAGGCCGCCGCCGAAGCCGCCGGCTCCCTGGCCGCCGCCCTGGGCGCCGCCTCCGAAGAGGTCGCCCAGGTCGAAGTTGAAGGAGCCGCCCGCGCCGCCCGGCCCCGGGCGGAAGCCGCCGTTGCCGAACAGAGCGCGCGCGTCGTCGTACTCCTTGCGCTTCTTGGGGTCGCCGAGGATGTCGTTGGCCTCGGAGATCTCCTTGAAGCGCTCCTCCGCCTTGACGTTTCCCTTGTTGGCGTCCGGGTGGAACTCGCGGGCGAGCTTCCGGTACGCCTTCTTGATCTCGGCCTCGGTGGCGTCCTTGGGGACGCCGAGGACCTTGTAGTAGTCCTTCTCGATGAAGTCCTTGGTGCTCATCCTCGACGCCCCTCCTTCCCTTCGTTGATGACGTCAGCCCTCGTCCGGGCCACCGCTCTCCTTGTCGTCGGCGTCGGCGGACTCGTCCGCCTTGACCGTCTGCGCCCCCGGCTGGGGTTCGGCCACGGCCACCCGCGCGGGGCGGATGGTGCGCTCGCCGATCCGGTACCCGGGCTGCAGGATCGCGACGCAGGTCGTCTCGGTGACGTCCGGTGCGTAGCTGTGCATCAGGGCTTCGTGGATCGTCGGGTCGAAGGGCTCGCCCTCCTTGCCGAACTGCTGCAGGCCCATCTTCGCCGCGGTGCTCTCCAGCGACTCGGCGACGGACTTGAAGCCGCCGACCAGTTCGCCGTGTTCCCGCGCGCGGCCGATGTCGTCGAGCACGGGCAGGAGCTCGGTCAGGAGATTCGCGATGGCGATCTCCTTGACCGCGATCCGGTCACGCTCGACCCGGCGGCGGTAGTTCTGGAACTCGGCCTGGAGGCGCTGGAGGTCCGCCGTGCGCTCGCTGAGCGCCGTGCGGGCCTGGTCCAGCTGGGCCACCAGGGCCGCGTCCTGGCCCGTGTCCCCGGCCGGGGCCGCCCCCTCCTCCGCGGAGGGGGAGGCGGCCTTCGGCTCGGCGTCTTCGGAGGTGGCGCCGGAAGGGACGTCGGGCTGCTGCTCGTCGAAGCCCGGGGTCTCCTCCGTCACGCGGCACCGTCCTTCCGGTCCTCGTCGACGATCTCGGCGTCGACGACGTCGTCGTCGGCCTTGGCGCCACCGGCGGCACCGGCGTCACCGGCGGGACCACCGGCGGCCTGGGCCGCATTCGCGTCCGCGTACATGGCCTGGCCGAGCTTCTGGGAGACGGCCGCGACCTTCTCCGTGGCGGTGCGGATCTCGGCGGAGTCCTCGCCCTTGAGCTTCTCCTTCAGCTCGGCGACGGCTTCCTCGACCTCGGTCTTGATGTCGCCCGGGACCTTGTCCTCGTTGTCCTTGAGGAACTTCTCGGTCTGGTAGACGAGCTGCTCGCCCTGGTTGCGGGACTCGGCGGCCTCGCGGCGCTTGTGGTCCTCCTCCGCGTACTGCTCGGCCTCCTGGCGCATGCGGTCGACCTCGTCCTTCGGCAGCGAGGAGCCGCCGGTGACGGTCATCTTCTGCTCCTTGCCGGTGCCGAGGTCCTTCGCCGTGACGTGCATGATGCCGTTGGCGTCGATGTCGAAGGACACCTCGATCTGCGGGACGCCGCGGGGCGCCGGCGGCAGACCGGTCAGCTCGAACATCCCGAGCTTCTTGTTGTACGCCGCGATCTCGCGCTCGCCCTGGTAGACCTGGATCTGCACGGAGGGCTGGTTGTCCTCGGCGGTGGTGAAGATCTCGGACCGCTTGGTCGGGATCGTCGTGTTCCGCTCGATGAGCTTGGTCATGATGCCGCCCTTGGTCTCGATGCCGAGGGACAGCGGGGTGACGTCGAGGAGCAGGACGTCCTTGACCTCGCCCTTGAGGACACCGGCCTGGAGGGCGGCGCCGATGGCGACGACCTCGTCCGGGTTGACGCCCTTGTTGGCGTCCTTGCCGCCGGTCAGCTCCTTGACGAGCTCGGCGACGGCGGGCATGCGGGTCGAGCCGCCGACGAGGACGACGTGGTCGATCTCGCTGATGGAGATGCCGGCGTCCTTGATGACGTTGTGGAACGGCGTCTTGCAGCGCTCCAGGAGGTCCGCGGTCAGCTGCTGGAACTGGGCGCGGGTGAGCTTCTCGTCGAGGTGCAGGGGGCCCTCGGCGGAGGCGGTGATGTAGGGCAGGTTGATCGAGGTCTCGGTGGACGAGGACAGCTCGATCTTCGCCTTCTCGGCGGCCTCGCGCAGACGCTGGAGGGCCATCTTGTCCTTGCCCAGGTCCACGCCGTGGCCGGACTGGAACTGCTGGACGAGGTAGTCGACGACGCGCTGGTCCCAGTCGTCACCACCGAGGTGGTTGTCACCGTTGGTGGCCTTCACCTCGACGACGCCGTCGCCGATCTCCAGCAGCGAGACGTCGAAGGTGCCGCCACCGAGGTCGAAGACCAGGATGGTCTGGTCGTCCTTGTCGAGGCCGTACGCCAGGGCGGCCGCGGTGGGCTCGTTGACGATGCGCAGCACGTTCAGACCGGCGATCTCACCGGCTTCCTTCGTGGCCTGGCGCTCGGAGTCGTTGAAGTACGCCGGGACGGTGATGACCGCGTCGGTCACCTTCTCGCCCAGGTAGGACTCGGCGTCCCGCTTGAGCTTCTGGAGCACGAAGGCGCTGATCTGCTGCGGGTTGAAGGGCTTCCCGTCCAGCTCGATCTTCCAGTCGGTGCCCATGTGACGCTTCACGGAGCGGATGGTCCGGTCCACGTTCGTGACCGCCTGGCGCTTGGCCACCTCTCCGACGAGCACCTCACCGTTCTTGGCGAAGGCGACGACGGACGGCGTGGTCCTGGCGCCCTCGGCGTTGGTGATGACGGTGGGCTCGCCGCCCTCCAGAACGCTGACGACGGAGTTAGTCGTGCCCAGGTCGATGCCGACCGCACGTGCCATGGTTGATTCCTCCAGCTGACTTGAGTGGAACGGACTCAAGTGTGCACGACGGCCCCCAACCGGTCAACAGAGCTGAGTCGGGCAGGCTCAACTCTTATCCGTTCCTTACACGCAATGGGGCGCTGACCTGCGGCGATACGCTGCGTCGAGGTCCGTACACAGGTACACGCGAGAGGGCGAACACCACCACGAGCGCCCCTCCCGCCACCCACCACAGGGCCCCGGCCCCGATCCGGCCGGCATGCGCGAGTACCCCGACGAGCATCCCGGACAACGCCCCGGCTCCCAGGAGCAGACTCGCCCCCGGCGCGGTCAGGCCGAGCCGCCGCAGCCGGTGCGCGAGATGATCGGGCCCACTGCGCAGCACCCCCCGCCCGGCCAGCCGCCGCGCCCCCAGCACGAGCACGGCGTCGGCACCCACCAGGGCGGTCAGCGCGAACAGCACTCCCGCGCTCTCCCCCACCCCGAACCCGGCCCGGGCGTACACGGCTCCCACGGCGATCACGAACCCGGCGGACATGGACCCGCAACTGCCCAGCGCCACGCGCGCGGGATGCCAGTTGTGCAGCAGGAACCCGGTCAGGGCGGCGGCCATGACGCTCATCAGCCCCGCGACCCCGTCCATCACCTCGACGGCCGCACAGGCCGCCACCCCGAAGGCGGCGACGACCCCGGCCGTGCCCGCGAGCCCGTCGGTGTGATCGAGCCCCCGCAGCCCGAGCGCCACCGCCACGACCCACACGACGGCCAGCAGCCCGGTCCCCACCCCCGTCTCCCCGTAGGGCACGACACACGCGGCGGCCACGCCGGTGCCGGCGGCCAGCACCCGGCGCCGCAGCCGCCACACGTCGTCGACGAGCCCGAGCAGGGCGACGGCGCCCGCGGCGAGGAGCATCCCCGGCGTCCCATCGGCGGGCGGCGCGACCCCCAGCCATTCCCCGGCCCCCACGACCAGCCCCGTGACGAGCACGACGGCGACACCCCCGGACAGCGGCACGTCCCGCTGCCGCCGCCGCTCGACCAGCCGCAGCCGCAGGGCGGGGGCGCGCAGGGCGGCCGAGAGCAGGGCGGTGAGGAGGAGGGCGGTGGCGGCGGCGGTGATCCCGTAGAGCACGGATATAAAGTAGGCGGACTTATGACAATTCGGTATGAATAACACGAGGAGATGCCGTCGGGATCGCGACGGAACGGGACCGGACATGGTCCGGACCCCGTCCGCATCCGGGTCACGTCCGGGCCGGATCCGGCCCGGATCCGGCCCGCTTCTGAGGCAACCCTCAGCGATTCAGATCACTGCCCACCCGGCTACAGTGCGGCGGAGGATGAGGGTAGTCTCAGACGGACTGCATAAGTTACCGCTTAGTAATTTCGGGGAACCCTGGAAAACGACAGGTCACCCGACGAAACCCCTCGCAGGCCCGAGGAGCCCCCATGCAACTCGCCGCGATCATCGTGTCGCTGGTTCTGACCGTGGTCGGCGTCGCGCTGCTCGCACGCGCGATCGGCCAGTTCGTCCGGTACTTCAAGCTGGGCCAGCCGGTCCCCGCCGGAACCCGGACCGACAACCCCTACCAGCGCAGCGTGACCCTGGTGAAGGAGTTCCTCGGCCACACGCGCATGAACCGGTGGGGCATCGTCGGTGTCGCCCACTGGTTCGTCGCCGTCGGCTTCCTGACGCTCCCGCCGACCCTCGCCCAGGCCTTCGGCCAGCTGTTCCAGGCCGACTGGGTGCTGCCGGTCATCGGTACGTTCCTGCCGTTCGAGCTGTACATCGAGTTCATCGGCGTGATGACGGTCCTGGGCATCGCGGTGCTCATCGTGATCCGCCTGCTGAACCTGCCGAGCCGCCCGGGCCGCAAGTCCCGCTTCGCCGGCTCCAAGGCCGGCCAGGCCTACTTCGTCGAGTACGTCATCCTCACCATCGGCCTGGCGATCTACGTCCTGCGGGGCCTGGAGGGCGCGCTCCACCACGTCGACCACTACGAGGCGTCCTACTTCGCGTCGTACCCGCTGGTGCTCGCGTTCAAGGGCCTGTCGGTCACCGCGCTCCAGAACCTCGTCTACCTGGTCGCGATGATCAAGATCGGCACCTCGTTCATCTGGATGATCGTGGTGTCGCTCAACACCAACATGGGTGTCGCCTGGCACCGGTTCCTGGCGTTCCCGAACATCTGGTTCAAGCGCGAGGCGAGCGGCGGCACGGCCCTCGGCGCCCTCCAGCCGATGACGTCGGGCGGCAAGCCGATCGACTTCACCGACCCGGGCGACGACGACGTCTTCGGTGTCTCCCAGGTCGAGCAGTACTCCTGGAAGGGCCTGCTGGACTTCTCCACCTGCACCGAGTGCGGCCGCTGCCAGTCGCAGTGCCCCGCCTGGAACACGGGCAAGCCCCTCTCCCCCAAGCTGCTGATCATGTCGCTGCGGGACCACGCGCACGCCAAGGCCCCGTACCTGCTGGCCGGCGGCGGCAAGACGATGGAGGGCGAGGAGAAGGCGTCCGAGGAGCAGCTCGCCTCGGTGCCCGCCGCGGCCCTCGCCGAGGCCGAGCGCCCGCTGGTCGGCACCGCCGAGGAGAACGGCGTCATCGACCCGGACGTCCTGTGGTCCTGCACCACCTGCGGCGCCTGCGTCGAGCAGTGCCCGGTGGACATCGAGCACGTCGACCACATCGTCGACATGCGCCGCTACCAGGTGATGATCGAGTCCTCGTTCCCGTCCGAGGCGGGCACGATGCTCAAGAACCTGGAGAAGAAGGGCAACCCCTGGGGCCTGGCGAAGAAGCAGCGCCTCGAGTGGCTCAAGGAGGTCGACTTCGAGGTCCCGGTCGTCGGCAAGGACATCGAGGACCTGTCCGAGGTCGAGTACCTGTACTGGGTCGGCTGCGCCGGCGCCCTGGAGGACCGCGCCAAGAAGACCACGAAGGCCTTCGCGGAGCTGCTGCACATCGCGGGCGTCAAGTTCGCGATCATGGGCGGCGACGAGAAGTGCACGGGTGACTCCGCCCGGCGTCTCGGCAACGAGCCCCTGTTCCAGGAGCTCGGCATGGAGAACGTCATGGCACTGAACATGGCGTTCGGCGAGGAGATGGACGACGAGGGCAAGGTCGTCGCCGAGTCGGCGAAGCCCAAGTCCGCCAAGAAGATCGTCGCCACCTGCCCGCACTGCCTCAACACGCTCGGCAACGAGTACCCGCAGCTCGGCGGCGACTACGAGGTCATCCACCACACGCAGCTGCTCCAGCACCTGGTGGACGAGGGCAAGCTGATCCCGGTCACGCCGGTCGAGGGCATCATCACGTACCACGACCCGTGCTACCTGGGCCGCCACAACAAGATCTACACGCCGCCGCGCGAGATCATCGCGAGCGTCCCCGGCATCCGCAACGAGGAGATGCACCGCCACAAGGAGCGCGGCTTCTGCTGCGGCGCCGGTGGTGCGCGGATGTGGATGGAGGAGCGGATCGGCAAGCGCATCAACAACGAGCGCGTCGACGAGGCCCTCTCCGTCAACCCCGACATCGTCTCGACGGCCTGCCCGTTCTGCCTGGTCATGCTCACGGACTCGGTCAACGGCAAGAAGAACGACGGCAAGGCGAAGGAGTCCATCCAGGTCGTGGACGTCGCCCAGCTCCTGCTGGACTCGGTGAAGACGCCGGTCCCGGCGGAGGCCGAGACCGACGACGGCGACGACGACGAGCCGCCGGCGGGCACGTCGGACTCCACGAGCGCGCCGGAGCCGGAGCCGGTGAAGTAGCCGGTTTCGCGGTTCGTCCGATTGTTGCGACGCCCCCTGTCCGAGTCATCGGGCGGGGGGCGTCGGTGTTCGGCCTCTGCTGCTGTACGGGTGGCACGAGCATCCACAGCGGGGTTGCAGCAGAACACCGAGGGCGAAGGGGAGGGGCAGGTCGCGGAGCTGACGGCAGTGGGTGTGCAGGTCTTGGTAGCCGGGGCGGGCGGCGAGGGTGCACTCGGGGGACGCGGGTGGTTCACAGGCCGCGGCGCTCATCGGCAGGGCCGCTCCTGATTGCCGCACGGCCTCCCCTCCCGGCTCTCGGCAATACGGAGCGAGTCGCGAAGGGCCTCGGTCAGACGCTCGGCCAGGAAGCGCAGTTGGTCCTCGGTGGCATTCCTCAGCATGTCCTCCGCATGAGCGAGGAGGTGAGCGCCCATTTCGAGCTGGATCTCTTCCGCGATGTCGGCCATGCGCGACACAGGTCCGCCGCCGTCGTCCGTGATCAGGAAGCATGGCTTGGCCTCTGAACCCGTCCATGGCAAGAGACGAAGTCCGCGTCGTTGATGGGGACGCTCGGGCTCCGCCGCGTCGGCCTCCGGTGTCATCAGGCCACCTCCACGCTCTGGAGCAGGTAGAGCCCTCCTGCCGGTGACCCCGAGGCGGGCCAAGCCGGTTCATGACGCCGTTGCCGCTGCTCGTGAGCGATCGGGTAGGGACGCACGGCCACCGTGGAGGTGCCGTCGATACGCGTATCGAGGCCATATGACTGCGGTGAGGGAGCAGAGGAGCGGGGGCAGGCGACGCCGGGACGGCATACTGCAGCCGTGAATGGCCGGGCGTCCGGGAGTGGTTGTCAGGCGGCATGGCCATAAGCCCCAGCCTCGCCATGAGGCGGCGAACAAGGTTATTCATGTCGTCAGCTCCATCGGGTTCAGCTGGTGACCACGCCCCCGGGCGGCTCTACCGGTCGCGAGGGTTCTGTGGCAGGTGCGACGCTTCAAGCAACCACCGGCCGCCGATACGCGGCAGACCCGAACGCAGCGGCAGCATCGGTTATGCAGAAGCTGCATCAGGGTGAATCACTGCTGATCTACGCTCGTTTGAAGAGGCAGGATCGGCGACGGAGAGGGGGTCCGCGGCAGGTGGCCGGAGCACACGAGGCGTCACGACGGATCGGCGAAGTCATCCGTCAGGCACGGGTGTTGCAGCGACGCTCGCAGAAAAATGTCGCCGCGGCACTCGGCTACCACCAGTCCAAGGTGAGCCGTTTGGAAAGCGGCAGGGGCACGGATGACATGCGCCTCCTCCGGGCCATCGCTCAGGAACTGCAGATCGCACCCCACAGAGTGGGGCTGGCGCCCGCGCCGCCCTCCCGTTCCGCCGCTGCCGAACCGGAAGGGGTGCAACGCCGTACGTTCCTCGCCGCCGGCATCGCCGCGTTAGGAGTGCCCTCCCCGCCCGCCGCTGCACGTGATGCCCTCGTCCAGGCTCTGCTGCCCGGACCAGCCCTCGCGGCTGCCCCTGTCCACCAGGCTTCCCCGAACGTCACTTCCCTGCGGAACCGCGTAGGAGCGGCCCGTCGGCTGTTCCACACCTGTGATTACGCCCTGTTGGAGCGCACCCTCCCTGGACTGATCGCCGACCTCCGGTGCGCATCCGAAGTCGGCAGGGCCGACGATCCAACGCTGTCCTGTTTGCTCGCAACGGTCTATCAGACCGCCACGAGTCTCCTGCTCAAGCAGCACGACCAGGGCAGTGCCTGGCTCGCTGTCGGCCGGGCGATGGCCGAAGCCGAACGCTCGGGTGACCCGGTCGTCCTTGCCTCCAGCGTTCGCGTTCAGGCCCACGTGCTGGTCCGCGAGAAGCACAGCCCTCAGGCCGTCGCCCTCGTCCGGCACACGGCCGGTCAATTGTCGGGGTCCTACGATCTGCGCTCGCGGGAGTATCTGGCCGCCGTCGGGCTGTTACTGCTCCGCGGAGTCACCGCATCGAGCAGCGGCGGTGACTGTGCCGCTATGGAAGAGTTCCTCACGCAGGCCAAGGAAGTCGCCCGCTACGTCACGCTCGACCAGCCCGACGCATGGGCAAACTTCTGCCGGACCAACGTCGCCCTGCACGAGATCAGTGCGCTGGTGGCCCTCGGGGACGCAGGACGTGCATTGCAGGCAGCCGGGCCTCTCACAAAGCGCCCGATCCCTGTGCCGGAACGCCGGGCGGCCCTGTGGGTGGAGATCGCCCGCGCCCAGAGCCAGCTGGGACGCCTCGCCGATGGTTACCAGGCACTGCGCATGGCCGAAACGTGTGCGGCTCAGGATGTACAGCGCCCCGCCATCCGGAACCTGGCCGCCGACATGGCCTCCCGTGACCATCGACGTACCCTGCCGGAACTGCACCGCTTCAGCCACCGCCTGGGAGTCCCCGCGTGACCGAGCCCAATGCGCGGGGCGGCAAGAAGCCCTTCCTGTACGTCGTCGTGTGCGCAGCCGGAGTCGCCGCAGATATCGGCATGCTGATCACACACGCACAGAAACGACACTGGGACGTAGGCGTCATCGCCACTCCTCAAGGTCTCGGCTTTCTGGACACTGAGGCGATCCAGTCCCAGACCGGTTACCCGGTCCGCTCCGCCTGGCGTGCGCCCGGCGAGAGCCGACCGCTTCCCCCCGCCGATTCCATCGCGGTCGCCCCGGCGACCTTCAACACGATCAACAAGTGGGCCGCCGGCATCTCGGACACTCTCGCCCTGGGCATCTTGTGCGAGGCATACGGCATGGGCATTCCCACAGTCGCACTCCCCTACCTGAACACCGCCCAGGCCGCCCACCCCGCCTATCAGCGAAGCCTGGAGCAACTCCGGGAGATGGGCGTTCTGATCGGTTCCTACGAACCTCACCGTCCAAAGGCCGGTGGTGGGGCAGTGCGCTTCCGTTGGACCGAGGCCGTTGATCTCCTGGAGGCGATGCCCGGCCGACAGGCCTGACGGGCTGAGCACCCTGGTCGTTCGGTGCTCGACGCCCTCAGCGCGCCGAGGGGCAGTCAGGCGAGTGCTCGGAAGTTGGCGGTGTGCCGCACGTCAGCCCTCCGTCAGTGGGGCGGCGGCGGCATTGGCGCCGCCGCCGTCTGCTGTCGGAACCAGTCCGCCGATGACAACCAAGGGCCCGACGGCGTTCGTCGCTGAAGCAGCTCATATCGCCGACGTTCGGGCTGCTCCAGCTCGTCATCACGCCGGTGATGCTGACCTGGCGGCCGTGTTCATGAACATCGTGCTGCTGTGCCCGACGCGGTATTGGGCCCTGTTCAAGCTGCGCGACAACGCCTGGCAGTCGCGCGGGCTGACGGCGAAGACGGTGCTGCCCGGGGGCGGCACCGCGTGCCTGCGGAAAAGCTGCTGAAGGTGTGCGTGAGGCGCCCCTCAAGGGCGTGCACGTCCGCCCCTCACGAGCCCGGCCGATGCGTTCCGGGCTCGTGAAGGTCCTCTGCATGCGGAAGGGCCGCCAAGGCCCTCGACCGCACCGGAAATCAACCGAACTCACGTACAACCCTTACGTCCCTCCGCAGGTCTCTTGATCGCCGACCAGCCGTGAACGCCCGGACAACTCCCGGCGAACACGGACAGTCCGGCCCTCCATCGACTGTGGATGTCCGCCAGGCATCCCCCGCATGCAGCAGGAGACCCCGCATGCAGCAGCACGAGTGCCCCTCCGGGCGCCGGCACGCAGTCGCTCACCGCGGCAAGAAGGACGCCGGACAGCCGGTCGTCCTGTACGGCACGAACACCGGCGCGTCCTTGGCGCAGCGCTCCGCGATCAGCCGGAACACCGCGGGCAGCCCGGGGACGGCCGAAGCCGGCGACGGCGCGGTCCTCCACCTGCCGTCCGACGGCACGAAGATCACCGCCACCGGTTCGCGCACCGTCTCCCCCGGCACCTCGGACGTCTCGACAACGGGCTACCCGAACTTCGGGGCCGACTTCGCCGCCTGAGCCACCCCGCACGCCCCGGGGCCGGACCCTCCTGGTCCGGCTCCCTCCCCATCCGGAGCCCCACCTTGCGCAAGCGCACCCTCCTGCTGGCCGCCGCCCTCACCACCGGCCTGCTCTCCGCCACCCCGGCCACCGCCGCCCCCTCCGGCCTCGCCGGGGACTTCAACGGCGACGGATACCGCGACCTCGCGGCCGGCGCCGCCTGCACCGACGTCGGCTCGGCCTCCTGCGCCGGTGCGGTGGTCGTGCTGTACGGCTCGGCGTCGGGTGTCTCGGCCGCCCGCAAGGCCGTCATCACCCAGAACTCCGCGGGCGTGCCCGGCACCGCCGAGGCGGGCGACCTGTTCGGCTCCGCCCTGGCCGCCGGCGACCTGGACCGGGACGGCTACTCCGACCTCGTCGTCGGCGCCTCCAACGAGAGCATCGGCGACCGGGACGGCGTCGGCTCCGGCACCGTCCTGTGGGGCGGCAAGTCGGGCCTGTCCGGCGGCAAGGGCCTGCCGCAGCCGTCGACGCTGTCCGAGTACGGCAACTTCTCCCGGGGCATCGCCACCGGCGACTTCGACGGCGACGGCGACACCGACGTCACGCTCACCGGCCAGAGTCACACCCGCATCTACAACGGCCCCTTCACCCGCACGAGCGGCCCGGTGAGCCACGTCCGTGTCGGCGAGGTCGGCACCACGTTCGAGGTGTTCGCGGGTGACATGACCGGCGACGGCGCGGCCGAGCGCGTCTACCCGTTCAACGTGGACGGCGACACCGGCGGTGAGATCGACTACTTCCGCTGGACCGGCACGACGTACAAGATGACCGAGCTGCCGAACGCAGACGGCTACCCCGGTTCCATCGGCGACATCAACCGCGACGGCTACGGCGACCTCGTCCTCGGCGACTCCGCGGACCCGTACGACCTCAAGCCCGGCGGCCACAAGGGCGGCCAGATCACCGTCTGGTACGGCGGCCCGAACGGCCCCGACCCGGCGCAGCAGCCGACCGTCGTCCACCAGGACACCGCGGGCGTGCCCGGCGCGGGCGAGGCCGAGGACGGCTTCGGCGGCGCGGTGAGCACCGGCGACATCAACGGCGACGGGTACGCCGACGTCGTGGTGTCCGCCCCGGGCGAGGACATCGGCCCGGCGACGGACGCGGGCTCGGTGACCGTGCTGTTCGGCTCCGCCTCCGGCCTGCTGACCGGCAGCGGCGTGAAGTCGTACACCCAGGACACCGCCGGGGTGCCCGGCTCCGCCGAGAAGGGCGACCGTTTCGGTTCCGCCGTCGGCCTGACCGACGTGACCAAGGACGGCAAGGCGGACCTGGTCGTCGGCGTGCACGGCGAGAACTCCACCGGCGGCCTGTGGACCCTGCGCGGCTCCGCCACCGGCCTGACCACCAGCGGCGCCCAGGGCATCACGACCACCGCCCTCTCCCTCAAGGGCAGCGTCAACCTCGGTTCGGCCGTGGCCCAGTGACATCCCGCCGACTCCCCAGTGAGGCACCCGCACCCATGCGCACCCGCATCACCGCCGCCGTCCTCGCCGCGGCGCTGACCCCGCTCGCCCTCACCCTCTCCGCCCCCGCCGCGCACGCCGCACCGGCCGCCGCCCCCTACGACTTCAACGGCGACGGCCGCACCGACCTCGCGGTCGGCGCGCCGGGCGCCACCGTCGCCGGGCAGGCCAGGGCCGGTGCCGTGTCGGTGGTCTACGGCAGCACCAGCGGGCCGAAGACCTCCACACGGACCCTGCTGACCCAGAACACCGCCGGCATGCCCGGCGCCGCCGAGGCCGACGACGCGTTCGGCTCCGCCCTGGCCTCCGCCGACCTCAACACCGACGGCTACGCCGACCTGCTGATCGGCACGCCCGGTGAGGACGGCAGCGACAGCAACGACGGCACGGTCACCATCGTCTGGGGCTCGGCGTCCGGCCTGTCCGGCGCCCGTACGCTGTTCAGCTTCTTCAGCACCGACTACGACCGCTACGGCCGGGCCCTGGCCGCGGGCGACTTCGACGGCGACGGGGACGTGGACGTCGCGGTCGGCTCCACCGGGCCCGTCACCCTCTCCCTCGTGAACGGCCCGATCACGAAGACCAGCGCGTCCAACGGCGGTTCGGGCTCGGGCAACAGCTGGTGGTCGTCCTCGAACGGCATCACCCACCTCTCCTCCGGCGACGTCACCGGCGACGGCCACCCCCGTGTGGTCCTGCACGGCCGCGCCGCGCACAACGGCGCCGCCACCACCTCCCTCGCCGACATGAAGATCAGCAACTACACCGACTGGCTGGAGAAGCTGCCCGCCGGGTTCGTCTCCGCCGTCGGCGACATCGACGGCGACGGCCACGACGACATCGCCGTAGGAAACGACCGGGAGGCCTCCGCCGACCCCGAGGGCGCCCTCGGCGGCAAGGTCACCGTCGTCTACGGCGGCCCCGACGGCCGCGACAGCGCCCGCGCCCCGCTCGTCCTCACCCAGGACACCGCCGGTGTCCCAGGCGCCGCCGAGAAGGGCGACCGCTTCGGCAGCGGCGTCTCCCTCGGGGACGTCAACGGCGACGGCTACGCCGACCTGGCGATCGGCACCGCGGGCGAGAACGGCTCCGCCGGTGCCGTCACCGTGCTGTACGGCTCGGCGACCGGCCTCACCACCAAGGGCGCCACGTCGTACACCCAGAACACCACCGGCGTGCCCGGCGGCTCCGAGCAGGGGGACCGCTTCGGCGAACGCGTCACGCTCACCGACCACACCGGCGACCGCCGCGCCGACCTGACCGTCTCCGCGCCGGGCGAGAACGCCGGCGACGGCGCGATCTGGTCCCTGCGCGCCACGGCCACCGGCCCGACGGCCTCCGGCTCGACGAGCTTCGGCCCGGGCACCACGGGCATCTCGACCGCCGGCGCCCCGGGCTACGGCACCGCGCTCAACCCCTGATCACCACCGCTTCCTCCTGATCACCACCACTCCTCCTGATCACCACCGCTTCCGACCCGACGGGGATCCCGATGCGCAAGCGCACCATCCTCCTGGCCACGGCCCTCACCACCGGCCTGCTCACGGCCCTGCCCGCGACGGCGGCCACCGCCGCACCCGCCGCCGGCCCCACGGCCGACTTCAACGGCGACGGCTACGGCGACGTGGCGTTCGCCGCCCCCTACGCCACGGTCGACGGCAAGGGCATGGCCGGCTACGTCGCCGTGGTCCACGGCGGCCCCACCGGCCTCGACCCGGCCAAGCGCACCGTCGTCAGCCAGAACACCGCCGGTGTGCCCGGTGACGCCGGCAGCGAGGACACCTTCGGCGGCGCGCTCGCCCAGGCCGACCTCAACGGCGACGGCTACACCGACCTCGCGGTCGGCGCTCCCGGCGACCGCGACGGCACCGACGGCGACGGCGGCACCGTCACCGTCCTGTGGGGCTCGGCGAACGGCCTGCGGAACGGCACGACGGTCAAGGACCCGGCCGTCTCCGCCCACAACAACTGGGGCAACCTGCTGACCGCGGGCGACTTCGACGGGGACGGCGCGCAGGACCTGGCCGTCGGCACCGACACCGACGCCGTCCACATCGTCCGCGGCCCGTTCACCACCACCGGCACCACGGGCGCCACACGGAAGATCTCCACCCCCGAGCCGGCGTGGATCGTCGACGCCATGAACGCCGGCGACACCGACGCCGACGGCAGGTCGGACCTGGTCCTCACCTACCGGGTCGAAATGAACGGGGGCGAAGCGACCAGCTGGTCCAAGGGCGTCGCCTACCTCGGCTCCCCCACCGGCCCGGACACCACCGCCCCCCGGGCCCTGAACGGCGGCACCTCCGTGGCCCTCGGCGACATCGACGGCGACGGCCACGACGAGATCGCCCTCGGCAACGTCTTCAGCAAGGGCAGCGACCACACGGGCAGCCTCGGCGGCAAGGTCGTCGTGATCCGCGGCTCCGAGGGCGGCCCGGTCAACGGCGACGCGCCCATGGCCGAACTCACCCAGGACTCCCCGGGCGTCCCCGGCGCCGACGAGGAGCGCGACAACTTCGGCGGCTCCGTCTCCATCGGCGACACCAACGGCGACGGCTACGGCGACCTCGCCATCGGCGTCGGCTTCGAGGACCTCGGCACCACCGAGGACGCCGGCGCCGCGATCCTCATGAACGGCTCCGCCTCAGGTGTCTCGCGCACCGGCGCCCGCACCGTCACCCAGAACACCGCCGGCGTCCCCGGCACCGCCGAGGCCACGGACTACTTCGGCTCCGAGACCCTGCTGGCCGACGTCACCAAGGACGGCCACGCCGAGTTCACGATCACCGCGGGCTTCGAGGACGAGGGCATCGGCGCCGTCACGGCCCTGCGCGGCTCCGCCACCGGCCCCGTCACCGACGGCGCCCGCACCTTCGGCCCGGGCAGCCTCGGCCAGGTCCGCTCCTACGGCGCGTTCGGCGCCAACCTCATCGGCTGACCGGAACCTCATCGGCTGACCGGCCAAGGAGACACCATGCGCAGATCCACCACGACCGCCCTGGTCGCCGCCCTGCTGGCGACCGGCGTCACCCCCGTGCTCCTCACCGGCCCCGCCTCCGCGGCACCGGCCAAGCACTACGACGACTTCAACGGCGACGGCCGCCGCGACCTCGCCTACGGCGGCTACAACGACGTCGACCGCACGGGCGGCACGATCACCGTCGTGTACGGCACCGCCACCGGCCTCGACACGGCCCACCCGAAGTTCCTCCACCAGGACAGCGCCGGCGTCCCCGGATCCGGCGAGGAGGACGACCAGTTCGGCGCGTCACTGGCGAGCGCCGACCTCAACAAGGACGGTTACGCGGACCTCGTCGTCGGCAACCCCACCGAGCACGTGGGCAACGACGACTACCGCGGCACGGTCACCGTCCTGTGGGGCTCGAAGACCGGCCTGTCCGGCGGCACCAACATCACCCCGCTCGGCGGCGCGGCCGGCCACTTCGGCCGCGACCTGGCCACCGGCGACTTCACCGGCGACGGCTCCCCCGACCTGGCCCTGATCGGCGGCGAGGAGGCGTGGCTGTACCGCGGCCCCTTCACCAAGTCCGGCACCACCGGCAAGGTCAGCAAGATCGACAAGGGGTCGGGCGGCTGGTACTCCTCCGCACTGGGGGCCGGAAAGGTCGACGGGGACGGCAGAACGGACCTGGTGGTCATCGGCACGGAGATCACCGGCAGCGACATCCGCGAGCGCGCCTGGTACCTGAAGGGCACCTCCTCCGGCCTCGCCTCGGGCGCGTCCAAGACCCTCAGCGACCGGCAGGAGGGCCTCTACCCGAGCCCTGTGATCGGCGACTTCGACAAGAACGGCTACGGCGACATCACCCTCGGCGTGCCCGACAAGGACCACGGCAAGGGCGCGGTCACCGTCTGGCGCGGCACGTCGACGGGCCCGGGCACGTCCGTCACCCTCACCCAGGCCACCTCCGGCGTCTCCGGCAGCCCCGAAGCCGACGACAACTTCGGCTACGCGATCTCGGCCGCCGACACCAACGGCGACGGTTACGCGGACCTCGCGGTCGGGGTCCCGCACGAGGACGTCGACGGCAAGGAGGACCAGGGCGGCGTCCATGTGTTCCGCGGCGGCTCCGGAGGCCTCAGCGGCGCGCGCTCCTCGTGGATCGCCCAGACGGTGCTCGGCCCGGCCGACTCGCACAGCGCCTTCGGCTACACCCTGCGCCTGCGCGACCTGACCGCCGACGGCAAGGCGGACCTGGCTGTCGGCGCGGCGGGCAACGCGCTGCTCATGCCGGGCACGGGCACGGTCCCGACGAAGACCGGCGCGATCGTCCTGCCGGAGCTCGGGGGCGGACTGCCCGACTGAGGCGGGGTTGCGACCCGTACGGTCGAAGTCAGGGCCGCGGCGCGACCCGCGAGGACCCGACAGCCTCTGGACGCAGCCCGGCGGACTCCGGCACGGCCCGACGGACTCCGGCACGGCCCAACGGACTCCGGCACGGCCCGACGGACTCCGGCTGCACGGCCCGACGGACTGCGGCACAGCCCGTAAGGCCGAACCCTGACGCCCCACCGACACCCCAAGTCCCGGCCCCTTAAGGGATGTCACAGCTCGGCCGCAAAGCCGGGCCCGGAAGCCCGGGCCCGGCACGCCACCGCCGGGGACCAGGTACGTTCGAAGACGTGGCTGGATTCAGGATCGGACGCGGCCGGAACAACGGCGCTCCTCAGACGCGACCGCAAGACCCCCCGTACGGGCAGCAGACGCCGCAGGGGCCGTCGTACGGCTCCCCGCCGGCGCCGCAGCCCTACCCACGGCAGCAGCCGCCGTACGGCAACGGCGGCGGCCCGGCATGGCCGCAGCCGAACGCCGCGCACGGCGGCGGCTACGGCGGCCAGGGCGAGCCGGAGTACTTCGGCGACGGCGCGTACCCGCCCGGCCCCCAGGGCCCGCACGACCCGTACGCGGCGAACAGCCCGGGCCACACCCAGGCCTTCTCGGTGGGAGAGGACCCCTACACCCAGGGCGACACCTACCGCGCCGGCTCGGCGGCCCCGGCACCCGGCCCGGTCGGCCCGCGCCTGCACTGGAAGGACCTGCTGAGGGGGATCGTCCTCGCCCCGAACCAGACGTTCCTCCAGATGCGGGACTACACGATGTGGGGCCCGGCCCTCATCGTCACGTTCCTCTACGGCCTGCTCGCGGTCTTCGGCTTCGACGGCGCCCGCGCGGATGCGATAAACGCCACACTGTCGAACGCGGTCCCGATCGTCCTGACGACGGCCGTCGCGATGGTGCTCAGCGCCTTCGTCCTGGGTGTGGTCACCCATACCCTGGCCCGCCAGCTCGGCGGCGACGGCGCCTGGCAGCCAACGGTCGGCCTGTCCATGCTGATCATGTCCCTCACGGACGCGCCCCGCCTGGTCTTCGCGATGTTCGCGGGCGGCGACGCGATGTTCGTCCAGCTGCTCGGCTGGGCCACGTGGATCGCGGGCGGCCTCCTGCTGACCCTCATGGTCGGCCGCTCCCACGACCTGCCCTGGCCGAAGGCGCTGGGCGCGTCGGCGATCCAGCTGATCGCGCTGCTGTCGATCGTGAAGCTGGGCACGGTCTGATCTTCGCGGGTACGCAAGGAGCGGTACGCAAGGAGGGGCTCCCTGGGGGAGCCCCTCCTTCCTTGCGTCTTCTCCAGCCGATCAGGCGTCGAGCACCTGGCCGGCCCGGCGCACCACGGGCGGTTCGACACTCCACGGAAAGTTGATCCAGTCGTCGGTGCGCTTCCACACGTACTCGCACTTCACGAGCGACTGGGACTTCTCGTAGACGACGGCGCTGCGCACCTCGGCGACGGTGTCGAGGCAGAAGTCGCGCACCAGCTTGAGCGTCTTGCCGGTGTCGGCGACGTCGTCGGTGATCAGCACCTTCTTCTGCGAGAAGTCGATCACGTTGGGGACGGGGGCGAGCATGACGGGCATCTCGAGGGTGGTCCCCACGCCGGTGTAGAACTCCACGTTCACCAAGTGGATGTTCTTGCAGTCCAGGGCGTAGGCGAGGCCGCCGGCCACGAAGACGCCGCCGCGGGCGATGCTGAGGACTATGTCGGGCTCGTAGCCGTCGTCGGCGATGGCCTGCGCGAGCTCGCGCACGGCGACGCCGAACTTCTCGTAGGTCAGGTTCTCGCGTATGTCGCTCATGTTCGGGTCGCTCATGTTCGGGGCGCTCAGACCTGGGTCCGGTGGAAGTTGAGGAAGGACCGGGAGGCGGTCGGCCCGCGCTGCCCCTGGTACCGGGACCCGTACCGCTCGCTGCCGTACGGGAAGTCGGCGGGCGAGCTCAGCTTGAACATGCACAACTGCCCGATCTTCATGCCCGGCCAGAGCTTGATCGGCAGAGTGGCGAGGTTGGACAGCTCCAGGGTGACGTGCCCGCTGAAGCCGGGGTCGATGAACCCGGCGGTGGAGTGCGTCACCAGCCCCAGGCGTCCCAGCGAGCTCTTGCCCTCCAGCCGGGAGGCGAGATCGTCGGGCAGGGTGATGACCTCGTAGGTGCTGGCGAGGACGAACTCCCCGGGGTGCAGGATGAACGGCTCGTCCCCCTCCGGCTCCACGAGCCGGGTCAGGTCCGACTGCTCGATGGCGGGGTCGATGTGGGGGTACCGGTGATTCTCGAACACCCGGAAGTAGCGGTCGAGGCGCACGTCGATGCTCGACGGCTGCACCATCGATTCGTCATAGGGATCGATCCGTACCCGCCCGGCATCGATCTCGGCCCGGATGTCCTTGTCTGAGAGAAGCACGCCCCGAGGATACGCAAGACGCGCGGAGCGACCACAACCGGACGTCTCCGCGCGCCTTGTGCCTGTTGCCTTGTGCTTTGTCCGTTCCGCTACTGCGGTCGCTGCTACCGCTTCTGATAGCTGACGGGCACCACGCTCCGGAGCCGCGCACATCGCGGGCACCGGAGCAGCCGCCCGGGGCCGAGCCGCTCGGCCTGCTGCATCGGGAACGAAGCGGTGGTGAACACGTGCCCATCGGCACAACGGACGACGGTGCGCTCCATCAAGTCCAAGAGTCCCTTCCCCAAGAGCCGCGTCTGGCTGCTGCTTGCCTGACGACAAAAGCCACAGTACGGGATCAAAGGGACGGCCCTGAAGGCGGCACTCCGGTCCCGCCCGGGCCCTCTTACGCCCCACCACCGTACGCCCCAACTCCGTTCCCCCGCAGCCGCATCCCATCCCTGAAACGACCTCAGGCCCCGCGGCATCAGCACCGGGGGCCTGAGATGAGGTAAAGTGGCGATCGCTCGGACACCGACTCGGTCGGCGTCTTACGCGGGTGTAGTTTAATGGTAGAACATCAGCTTCCCAAGCTGAGAGCGCGAGTTCGATTCTCGTCACCCGCTCCACGAAGAAGGCCCAGGTCAGAGACCTGGGCCGTTTTGCTGTCCGGGGTGATCACTCGCCGCGTGCCAGATCCGTGCCAGAAGGCTTCTCGGCGGCCTTCCGGGCAGCCTCCTCGCGAGCCTTCCGGACGGTGGTGTCGAGGCTGGCGGCAACCTCCTCCTGTCGCTCCTCGTCGGAGTGCTGGTAGATCAGCGCGGCCTTCTCGGACGACTGTCCGGCGCGCACCATCGTGTCTTTCAGGGTGGCACCGGACCGGGTGGAAAGAGTGTGCCCGGTGTGTCGCAGGTCGTAGAACCGGAAGCCATCCGGCATACCGACGACCTCCCGGGCCTTCCGCCACTTCCGCCCGAAGGTGCTCCGCCGGAAGGGAGCGCCCTTCTCCCCGACGAAGAGCAGCCCGTCCGGGCCTGGCTCGGCGTAGGACTCCAGATGCCAGCGGAGCTCCCGGCGGAGGAAGGCGGGAAGAATCACAGTCCGGGTGCCGGCCTCGGACTTGGTGTCGCCCTGGACGCGGCGCCCGTTCATCCGCTCCGGTTCGGCGAGGCGGACTCGGAGCCGTAAGTGGTCAAGGTCGACGTCCCGGCGCCGGAGACCGGCCAGCTCTTCCGGTCGCAGCGGACCGTAAGCGCCGAGGTAGACCATGAGCCGCCACCGCATGCCCACCGCGCTGGCGAGGGCGTCCACCTGGCCGACGGTGGCGATACGCCGCTCAGCAGCCTTCTCCTTCCCGGCGCCCTTGATACGGCACGGGTTGCGCGTGATCAGCTCATCGTCCACGGCCGTCTCCATGATGGCCTTGAGGAGCCGGTAGGCCTTGGCCGTGATCGTCTTGGCGCCGGTGAGCCGAAGGCGTTCAGCCCGCCACTCCCGGACTCGGGGCGCGGTGATCTCGTCCAAGTCCAGGTCGGCGAAGGCGAACAGGTGCTTGTCGAGGAGGTAGCGGTACAGGTCCTGCGTCAGCGGTGCGAGCTCCCGTTCCTCCACCCACTTCTCGGCGTAGGCCCGGAAGCTCACCGCGCCTGCGTCGGGGTCACGCCACTCGCCACGGCGAATCTCTGTCTGCTTCTCGGCGAGCCAGTCATCTGCGTCCGCCGTCGTCTCGAACGTGAACGGTGCCGGGCGCATCACCCCATCGGGCCCCGGGTAGCGCGCCTGGTACCGGCCGGAGGGGAGCTTTCTGATCGCACCGAAGCGGCGACGCCTGCCCCTGTTGTTGGCCATCAGGCAGCCCTTCCGTAGCGCCGCCGGGGGCGCCTGAGCGGCTCCACCGTGCGGGACCGGATGAACTCCTCGACCGCGCTTTCCGGGATACGCACATGCCGGCCGACCTTCACGTACCGGATGCGCCGTTCCTCGATGAGCCGCCGGGGGAAGCGGGGAGTCGTGCCGAGCAACTCGGCGACCTGGTCGACGGACAGGTAGCGGTCGTTCATGTGGTGGGCTCTCCTTCCGTTCCGGGGGCGAGTTCGAGGGATGCGGCGAGCCAGGCTTCACCGGTGCTGAGGCCGGTTCCGGCGAAGACCCAGTGGGCGAGGACGAGCGTGGTTTCGCCGTCCTGGGGAGCAGTCGTGGAGGCTTGTGCGCGGCGCCATGCGGCGCGGGCGTCGCGGAGGGCGCCGAGGGTGGTGGAGTAGCGGCGGGACTTGG
>NZ_WWIC01000059.1:0-209 GCF_009872555.1 Streptomyces sp. SID5643 | reverse complement strand
TGGAGTGGGCTCGTGGCTGAATTCGGTATCGCGGCACCGTCGGTGAAGGTGGCCGGTGACAAGCCGGCCACCGCGACCGGCAAGGCGCTGTCGGTCGTGGCCCTGCGCAAGACCTACGGCGATGTGGTCGCTGTCGACGAGGCGTCGATGGAGATCGCGGCGGGGGAGTTCGTCACCTTCCTCGGCTCGTCCGGGTCGGGCAAGACCAC
>NZ_WWIC01000058.1:0-356 GCF_009872555.1 Streptomyces sp. SID5643 | reverse complement strand
CGCAACCGCGCCGCGGCCCGGCGCCGCAGGGTGGCCCTCGGAGCGGGCGCGGTCGCCCTCGCGGCGGCGATCGGCGTCGGCGCCTGGCTGACCACCTCGGACGACGACGGCAGCGCACCGCCCCAGGACACGAGGAACTCGGCCCCGCAGTCCCCCTGAGCAGGCACGGGATGACGCGCAGCAGGACGCGGGCCCGTCGCCCCGGCAGCCCCGGCAGCCCCGGCGCGGAGGGTATGCAGTGCGCCGGCCGGTTCGGCGCGGGGGTATGCAGTTGCGTCGGCTGGTTCGGTGGCCGGGCTTGGCGGCCGGCCCGTGGTGGGCCGGGGGAGGTCTTGCAGGGTGGTCGCGCGGCGTCG
>NZ_WWIC01000057.1:0-4399 GCF_009872555.1 Streptomyces sp. SID5643 | reverse complement strand
CGCCGGGCTGCGGACCCACCCGGCCTCAGCGACAGCGCCGGGGTCCTGGAGGCAACCGCGGATCTACCCGTCCTCGGCGTCAGCGCCGCCGCATGTCCGCCACCCGAGCCCGCTCGGCCCCGGGCCCCTGGTCCCCCAGCATCGTCGTGGAGCGCAACCCGCCCCCACCCCCAGGCACCTGCCGCCGAGGCCCCGGCACCGGCACGTCCCGGCGCTGCTGACGTGCCGGGACCGCATCACCCCCCGGGCCTCCCGCACCCGACCCCGCCGAACCCCCTTGCCCCCCGGCCACGGCGATCTGCACGCCCTGGTCGGCAAGCGCCTGGAGTTCCGTGGCCGCACGGTCGTCGTGGGCGGGCGGCTCGTCCGTGACGAGCCGCGTGATGAGATCCGTGGGCACCGTCTGGAACATGGTGTCGGTGCCGAGCTTGGTGTGGTCGGCGAGGACGACCACCTCCGCCGCGGCCTGCACCAGCGCCCGGTCGACGGACGCCGACAGCATGTTGGACGTGGACAGCCCCCGCTCGGCGGTCAGCCCCGCCCCGGACAGGAACGCCCGGGACACCCGCAGACCGTGCAGGGACTGCTCGGCACCGCTGCCGACCAGGGCGTAGTTCGAACCGCGGAGCGTACCGCCGGTCATCACCACCTCGACCCGGTTGGCATGGGCCAGCGCCTGGGCGACCAGGAGAGAGTTGGTGACGACGGTCAGCCCGGGCACCCGGGCGAGCCGGCGCGCCAGCTCCTGGGTCGTCGTACCCGCCCCGACCACGATCGCCTCCCCCTCTTCCACGAAGTTCGCGGCGAGGTCGGCGATGGCGGTCTTCTCGGCGGTCGCGAGATGAGACTTCTGCGGAAAGCCGGACTCCCGCGTGAAACCGCCCGGCAGTACCGCACCGCCGTGCCGGCGGTCGAGGAGTCCTTCTGCCTCCAGCGCGCGCACGTCCCGCCGTACGGTCACTTCGGAGGTCTGGACGACGCGGGCAAGCTCACGGAGCGACACGGCCCCGTTGGCTCGCACCATTTCGAGGATCAATTGGCGACGTTCTGCAGCGAACACGAAACTGACAGTAACGCCAGCGACCGTCTGCTTTCAGCAGTTTGCGCTGAATAGCAGAAGATGTTCGCACCGAGCAATGGGAAGTGGTATAAGGCCTAGTCTCGCCGCCTATGCCGTACGCATGGTCGAACACTCCCCGTGACCAGCGGGGAGCCGGTTCCGGCCTCAGCCGTGGCCGTTCTCCTTGCGGGTGTGCAACTGCCGTGCCACCTCGGCGATCGAGCCCGACAGGGACGGGTAGACGGTGAAGGCGTTCGCGATCTGTTCGACCGTCAGATTGTTGTCGACCGCGATCGAGATCGGGTGGATCAGTTCCGAGGCGCGCGGCGCCACGACCACACCGCCCACCACGATGCCCGTGCCCGGCCGGCAGAAGATCTTGACGAAGCCGTCCCGGATGCCCTGCATCTTCGCGCGCGGATTGCGCAGCAGCGGCAGCTTCACGACCCGGGCGTCGATCTTCCCGCCGTCGACGTCGGCCTGGGTGTAGCCGACGGTGGCGATCTCGGGGTCGGTGAAGACGTTCGACGAGACCGTCTTCAGGTTCAGCGGGGCCACCGCGTCGCCCAGGAAGTGGTACATGGCGATACGTCCCTGCATGGCGGCCACGGACGCGAGGGCGAACACGCCGGTCACGTCACCGGCCGCGTACACCCCCGGAGCGGTCGTGCGCGACACCTTGTCGGTCCAGATGTGACCGGACTCGCGCAGCCTAACCCCGGCGTCCTCCAGCCCCATGCCGGCACTGTTGGGCACGGCACCGACGGCCATCAGACAGTGCGATCCGGTGATGACGCGCCCGTCGGAGAGGGTCACCTCGACCCGGTCCCCCACCCGTTTGGCGGACTGCGCCCGGGAACGGCCCATGACGTTCATGCCGCGCCGCCGGAAGACGTCCTCCAGCACGGCCGCCGCGTCCGGGTCCTCTCCCGGCAGCACGCGGTCCCGCGAGGACACGAGCGTCACCCGCGAACCCAGTGCCTGGTAGGCGCCGGCGAACTCGGCACCGGTCACACCGGACCCGACCACGATGAGCTCCTCGGGGAGTTCGTCGAGGTCGTACACCTGGGTCCAGTTCAGGATCCGCTCACCGTCCGGCTGGGCGTCGGGCAGCTCACGGGGGTGCCCGCCGGTCGCGATGAGGACGGCGTCAGCGGTGAGCGTCTCCTCACTCCCGTCGGCGGTGCGCACCACGACCTTGCGCGACCCGTCGAGCGCCTGCATGCCCTCCAGCCGCCCGCGCCCGCGCATGACACGCGCCCCGGCACGCGTCACGGAGGCGGTGATGTCGTGCGACTGCGCGAGCGCGAGCCGCTTCACACGCCGGTTGACCTTGCCCAGGTCGACGCCCACCACCCGGGCGGCCTGCTCGAGGTGCGGGGTGTCGTCGGCGACGATGATCCCCAGCTCCTCGTACGAGGAGTCGAAGGTGGTCATCACCTCGGCCGTGGCGATCAGGGTCTTCGACGGTACGCAGTCGGTGAGCACCGACGCCCCGCCCAGACCGTCGCAGTCGACGACGGTCACCTCCGCGCCGAGTTGGGCGGCCACCAGCGCCGCTTCGTATCCGCCGGGTCCGCCACCGATGATCACGATCCGAGTCACGTACTCCATTGTCCCGCACCGCTCCGCGTGCCACCGCCCCGGGGCCCCATGGATGCGCCTGTTGTTACGACAGTGACGCCGGGCGGCCTGCCGTACCCTCTCCCCATGTCGCTCTACGCCGCGTACGCCGGCAACCTCGACGCGCGGCTGATGTCCCGCCGCGCACCGCACTCGCCGCTGCGCGCCACCGGCTGGCTGAACGGATGGCGACTGACCTTCGGCGGCGAGCACATGGGCTGGGAGGGCGCACTGCCGACGATCGTGGAGGACCCGCTCTCCCAGGTCTTCGTCTCCCTCTACGACATCGCCCCGATGGACGAGGAGTCACTCGACCGCTGGGAGGGCGTGGGCCTCGACATCTACCGGCGCACGCGCGTCCGGGTCCACACGCTGGACGGCGAGGACACCGCCTGGGCCTTCGCCCTGAACGCCTACGAGGGCGGTCTGCCCTCCGCCCGCTACCTGGGCGAGATCGCCGACGCGGCCGAGTCGGCCGGCGCGCCCCACGACTACGTGATGGAACTCCGCAAGCGCCCCTGCTGAGGGCCGCCCGCGTCAGCCGCCTCGTCGGAAACGACAAGACAACGATCGCCACCCCGTGAGCTCTGCCATCTACGCGCGTAGGCAAACAGCGGCTACCCTCGTCCGCGTGAACGCATCTCTTCTTCCGGACGACATCCAGGGCGACCCCCACGCGGCCGCCGACGCCGCCGCGGCCCGCCTGCGCGAACTGACGGGCGCCGAGACCCACGACGTCGCCCTCGTGATGGGCTCCGGCTGGGCCCCGGCCGTGGACGCGCTGGGCGCCCCCGAGGCCGAGTTCCAGGTCACCGAGCTCCCCGGTTTCCCGCCGCCGGCGGTGGAGGGCCACGGAGGCAAGATCCGCTCGTACCGGATCGGCAACAAGCGCGCCCTGGTCTTCCTGGGCCGTACGCACTACTACGAGGGCCGCGGGGTGGCCGCGGTCGCCCACGGGGTCCGCACCGCGGTCTCGGCCGGCTGCAAGACGGTCGTCCTCACCAACGGCTGCGGCGGCCTGCGCGAGGGCATGCGCCCCGGCCAGCCGGTCCTCATCAGCGACCACATCAACCTCACCGCCACCTCCCCCATCATCGGCGCGAACTTCGTCGACCTGACCGACCTGTACTCCCCGCGCCTGCGCGCCCTGTGCAAGGAGGTCGACGCCACGCTGGAGGAGGGCGTCTACGCCCAGTTCCCCGGGCCGCACTACGAGACGCCGGCCGAGATCCGCATGGCCCGGGTCATCGGCGCGGACCTGGTGGGCATGTCGACGGTCCTGGAGGCGATCGCCGCACGTGAGGCGGGCGCCGAGGTCCTGGGCATCTCCCTCGTCACCAACCTCGCCGCGGGCATGACGGGCGAGCCCCTGAACCACGAGGAAGTCCTCCAGGCGGGCCGCGACTCCGCGACGCGCATGGGTTCCCTGCTCGCACAGGTCCTCGGCCGCCTCTGAGAAGGCTGCGGGAGGCGGTCCGGCGGCTGCGGGCCCGTAGTGGCTGGTCGCGCAGTTCCCCGCGCCCCCAAGGGGTTGCAGTCACCCGCGCGAGAAAGCAGCCACGGCGCAATGGGGACATGGCCGCAGTGGGCGCACCCGCACCCGCGTACGGCGAGAAGGGGACGTGTCGGGGGGTGTCCGCCCGCAGCGGTTGGCGCGTCAACGGGCGGTTAGTCGGTACGCGACCCCATCGCGCCGTTCCGAGGACGGACACCCCC
>NZ_WWIC01000007.1:0-829 GCF_009872555.1 Streptomyces sp. SID5643 | reverse complement strand
AGCACTGCAACGCGAAGTCCAGCGCCACCTCCATGCCCAGCTCCCGCGCCCGCCGCACGAAGGCGACGAAGTCCTCCAGCGTCCCCAGATCCGGGTGCACCGCGTCATGACCGCCCTCGGGCGAACCGATCGCCCAGGGCACACCCACGTCGTCCGGACCGGGGGAGAGGGTGTTGTTCTTCCCCTTGCGGAACGTGGTGCCGATGGGGTGGATCGGCGGCAGGTAGACCACGTCGAAGCCCATCGCCGCGATCGCCGGAAGCCTGCGCGCCGCCGTGGCGAACGTGCCGTGCGGCTGCTCGCGCGTGCCCTCCGAACGCGGGAAGAACTCGTACCACGAGCCGTACAGCGCCCGCTCCCGCTCCACCAGCAGCGGCAGCGGCTCACTGCTGGTCACCAGATCCCGCAGCGGATACCGCGCCAGGACCTCGTCCACCTCCGGCGTCAGCGCCCCCGCGAACCGGTCCGCGGTGGGCCGCGCGTCGTCGCGAAGGGCCTGCGCCGCGCTGAGCAGCACAGCGCGTCCGGCTTCCTCCGGCACGCCGGCGGCCGCCCGCTCGTACAGTTCCGCGCCCTCCTCCAGGACCAGGCCCGGATCGATGCCCGCCGGGATCTTTATGGCCGCCGTGCGGCGCCAGGTGGCCACCGGATCGCTCCAGGCCTCCACCCGGTAGGACCAGCGGCCGACGGCGTCCGCGCTGATCTCGGCGCCCCAGCGGTCGCTGCCGGGAATGAGCTCGCGCATCGGCGTCCACGGGCCGGGCCGGCCCTCGGGGTCCTTCAGGACGACATGCGCCGCCACCGCGTCGTGCCCCTCCCGGAACACGGT
>NZ_WWIC01000056.1:0-4909 GCF_009872555.1 Streptomyces sp. SID5643 | reverse complement strand
GAGCAGTCGAAGGTCGCCAACGCGGCCAGTGAACTGCTCATCGAGGTACTGGGCGAGAACGGACGGCACGCGCGCACCGCGATCGGTGTCGCCGGGCTGCCGCTCAACAGTCCCGTCGAGATCCAGATGGTCTGCACCGCCGTCTAGGGCGGACCCCAGGGCGGTGTACGCACGCACATGGCGCGATGTCGCGGGCCGCGCGCGTCCGGCAACCAGGGGGAGTCAGCACCCGCGGCCCTCGATCATTCCCCTCGATCATTCCAGGCAAGAACCACAAGGAGAGCAGCGTGAACCGGCTGCAACGAGCACTCGACGCTCTGGTCGAGCGGGTCGACACCCCCGCGCCGATCGTCCTGGTCGACGTCATGCAGGGCAACATCGACCGCATACAGAGCTTCGCCGACCAGCAGAACCTCAAGGTCAGGCCGCACGTCAAGACGCACAAGTGCGTGGAGATAGGGCGACGCCAGATCGAGGCCGGCGCGGTCGGGATCACCGCGGGAAACGTCGGTGAGGCCGAGGTCTTCGCCGCTGCCGGGTTCGACGACATCTTCCTCGCCTACCCGATCTGGGCCGCGGGATCGAAGAAGCCCCGGATCCGCCGGCTCGCCGAGTCGGCCCGGCTGCGGGTCGGCGTCGACAACGTCGCGGCGATCGACGCCCTCGCCGACGCGATGGGAGACGAACCGGACCGGCTGCAGGTCGTGATCGAGATCGACTGCGGCGCTCGTCGTTCCGGGGCGCCGCCCGAGGTCGCGGGCGATCTCGCGCTCGCCGCCCGCAAGCGCGGTCTGGTGCCGGCGGGCGTCTTCACCTATCCCGGTCACGGCTGCGTCGACCGGGACGCTCGCCGGAACGCCGCGCAGGACCAGGAAGCCGCTCTCACCACCGCGGTACGCAGCCTCGAAGGCGTCGGGGTCACCGCAGAGGTGGTCAGCGCCGGCTCCACTCCGACCCTCGAGTTCTCCACCAGCAGCGTGATCACCGAGATCCGTCCCGGCGAGTACGTCTTCGGCGATCTGAACAACGCCCGGCTGGGATCCTGCACGGAGGACCAGATCGCGCTGTTCGTCGCCGGCACCGTGGTCAGCGACTGGGTCCCCGACCAAGTCATCGTCGATGTGGGCAACAAGGCCCTCAGCAAGGAAGGCAGCCCCGAGATCGGCTACGGCGGCATCGCCGGCACGAAGGCGGTCCTGTCCAAGGTCAACGAGTACCACGGGTTCCTCCCGCTGCCGGACGGCGAGTTCCGACCCAGCGTCGGCAGCGTCGTACCGGTGGTGCCCAACCATGTGTGCCCCGTCGTCCTCGGTTTCGAGGAACTGATCGCCACCGACAGCACGGGCACGTCGCTGGAGCGCTGGCCGGTCGACGCCCGCGGCTTCCTCAACTGACCGGCACGGAACGAAAGTTCGTACCCGAGCCGGCGACCCGACCGACCTTCCCCGCAAGGAGTGCCTGACATGAGACTCGACAACGTCACCGCCCTGGTGACCGGCGCCAGCAGTGGCATCGGACAGGCGGTGAGTTCCCACTTCCGCCGCGAGGGTGCGCGGCTGCTGCTCACCGGCCGCAGAGAGCGGCTCGACAGCGCAGAGCCCGACGACCTGTATGTTCCAGGAGACCTCAACGACGAGGCGTTCGTCGAGCACCTGGCCGAGCAAGCCGCCGAGTCCTTCGGCACCGTCGACGTCGTCGTCCTCAACCACGGCTTGCAGGCGACCAGTCCGCTCACCGAGATGGCCTGCGACGACGCGAAGAACGTGCTCGAGAGCAACCTGCTCAGCGCGTTCCTGGTGATGAAGCACTTCGCGCCGCTGATGCCCGAGACCGGCGGCTCGTTCGTCTGCGTCAGTTCACGGCTGGGCATGGTCGGCATGTCCGGGCAGGTCCTGTACTCCGCCGCCAAGGGGGGCCTCATCATGCTCGCCAAGGGCGCGGCGATCGAATGGGCCCCGCGCAACATCCGTGTCAACGTCGTCGCTCCGGGCCTGACCGTCACCCCGGTCATCGAAGCGGCGTTCCAGCGCAGGCCCGACCCCGAGGCCTACCGCCGCCAGCGCGAGAGCACGATCCCGCTCCAACGCCTCGCCACCCCCGAAGAGGTCGCTGACGCGGTGCTCTTCTTCGCGTCGTCGGAGTCGTCGTACGTGACCGGATCGGTCCTGACCGTCGACGGCGGGTACACCGCTTCCTGAAGATCCCTGCTGGGCAGGCGACAGCTTCGTGATGAAGCCGGGCTACGTCGGCTTCTGCACGGCCGTCGGAACCGTACGCGAGATCCACATGGCCGTGGTGTGACGCCGACGGCCGGCCCTCGATCGTCTTCGGGACCTCTCGCGAAGCTGACTGCTGAGCAACGTCGCCCGGGCCGGCTGACTGCTCTGAACGCCACACGCCACAGGCCGCGCAGGTATGGGCCCGCTCCCAGGCGGCGGTCGTCAAAGCGCTGACCGAGGACCACGCCGTCGACGCACTCGTCATCACCGGGGGAGGAACGGCCGCCACCGTCCTCCAGTTCCTCGGCGCCACAGGCATCGACTGCTCGACGAACCCGAGCCCGGTGTCGTCCGCGGCTCCCTGATCGGCTCACTCCCGCTTCCCGTGGTGATCAAGGCAGGCGGCTTCGGCGACGACGCCATGCTCCTGCGCCTGTGCCACCTCGTCCGAGGTCACCCAGCCCCGGGAGAACACGCATGACCCCGGTCGAGTCGAGCGGCCCTCCGCTGGACCTCTTGACTCCCCGTTGTGCCACTGCCATCCTCTGTGCCAGATAGCAGCACAGCGTACCACATTGTGGAACGGGCTCTCAAGGTCCAGCTTGCTGCCCGGTGACACGAAAGGAAAGCCCTGTGTCAGCTGCGAGGAAGCGCGTCGCGGTGGTCGGCGTGGGAACGATGGGCAGCCAGGCCGCGTGGCGGCTGGCCGGCCGGGGTGCCGAGGTCGTCGGCTACGACCGGTTCGCGCCCGGGCACGACCGCAGCGCCGCAGGGGGCGAGACCCGGGTCTTCCGCAGCGTGCAGACCCACGACAGCCGCTATGTGCCGCTCGTCCGGCACGCCGACGTCCTGTGGAAGCAGTTGCAGGCGGAGACCGGGAGGGAACTGCGCCGACTGACCGGAGCCCTGGTCATGGGGCCGGCCGACGACCCCGAGATGCGCACCGTCATGGACGGCATCGCCGAGCACGGCCTCGACCACGAGGTGATCGACACCGAGGCGCTGACGAAGCGCTTCCCGCAGTTCCGTGTCGACGATGGCGACGTGGTGATCCTCGACTCCCACGCGGGCTTCGTCCGCCCCGAGTTGACGGTGCAGACCGCGGCCCGGCGTGCCGAGGAGCTGGGGGCCCGGATCCGCCGCTACACGCCGGTGCGGGAAGTCGCCGCGGTCGCCGGGGGAGGAGTGGAGATCCGCACCGACACCGACACCGAGCGCTTCGACGCCGCCGTCGTCACCCCCGGCCCCTGGGTGGGCGACCTGTTGCCCGACCTGCCGTGGGAAGTGAGCGTCCACCGCACGATCAGCGCCTGGTTCCTGCCCCACGAGGACCACCCGGCAGGCGCCGAGCGTCCTGCCTTCATCCGCTGCGGCGACACCTCTTTCTACGGCATCCCGTCCCCGGACGGCCTGGCCGTCAAGCTCGGCCTGCCCCAGCCGCACCACAAGCTGGTGGACGACCCCAACCGGCTGAACCGCACCGTCGCACCGGAAGAACTGGAGAGCTTCACCAAGGCGGTGCGACGGCACCTGCCCGGACTGAATCCCGACCCGGTGCGCCTGTCCGTCTTCATGGAGGGCTACACCGACAGCACCCGCCCGCTGGTCGGCTCCCTGCCGGGTTGCGACGACATCGTCCTGCTGGCCGGCTTCTCCGGCCAGGGTTTCAAAGTGTCGCCCGCCATGGGCGACATCGCCGCGGATCTCGCCCTTCAGGGCGGCACCTCTCAGCCGATCGACTTCGTCACCACAAAAGGCCGCACCGCGGCCTGAGCGCGAACGAGGAAAGCCATGACCCTGACCATCGGCGCGCTGCGGGCCGAGGCCGGCAGGAAGACCCGTGGGAGCCTGCCCGCCGACCTGGGCACGACGACGGTGGACGTTTCCCTGATCCTCGTCAACGGATCGCGGGAGATCAGGGCCATGGCCCACGCGGTGGGGTACGAGCGGGTCACCCTCGGGGCCGGCCCGGACGGCGGCAACGGCCACGCCGCCGCCCACGGGCGGGGCAACCCCGCGCTGCTCGACGGCCCGTGCCGGCTCCCTCACCACCTCGGCGTCGACGGCATACGGCGATTGCGCGAAGAAGGAGGTCCGCCGTGGATGCCATCGACGAGAAGATCATCGCGGAGCTGACCCGCAACGCCCGCGTCTCGCAGTCCGAGCTGGCAGGCAGGGTGCTGCTGTCCCGCAACGCGGTGCGTCAGCGCATCGAACGTCTGGAGCGCCAGGGCCACATCGCGGGCTACACCATCGTCCGTGCCGGCGAGGACACCGGCGATGTCGTCTCGGCGCTGGTTCTCGTCCACCGCCAGGACCGCATGCGCGGGGGCGACGTGCTGGCCGCGCTCAAGAGCATCCCGGAGGTCGTCATCTGCGAGATCCTCAGCGGCGACTTCGACATCATGGTGCGTCTGGAGGCGGCCTCGCTGGAACGCGTACGGAGCATCTGGGAGAACATCGCCCAGATGCCCGGTGTACGGGACACGGTCACCGCGCTCACCCTGTCCAGCGTTGTCAACCGCCGTCGCTGAGGGCGGGGTTCAGCGGAGCCGGGGTGAGCAGCGCATCCCGGCGTCCTTGCGGGTCACTGGACCACTTCGCTGATGTGGTTGACGCAGACGACCTTGGGCTGGGTCATCTCCTCGAAGGCGAAGCGCACGCCTTCGCGGCCCATGCTGCCGTACTTG
>NZ_WWIC01000055.1:0-8306 GCF_009872555.1 Streptomyces sp. SID5643 | reverse complement strand
CGGACGGGCAGCCTGCGCGGGAGAGGGGGCGCCCGGCTTCGCCGGGGCAGCCTTGCGGGCGGGGGCGGGCTTGCCGCCGCCGCTGCCCTGCTGGAGGGCGTCCGTCAGCTTGCGTACAACGGGCGCTTCGATCGTCGAAGACGCCGAACGGACGAATTCACCGAGTTCCTGGAGCTTGGCCATGACGACCTTGCTCTCGACGCCGAACTCCTTGGCGAGTTCGTAGACCCGGACCTTAGCCACTTCGCTCCTTTGAGGTCCGGGTTGCGTCCGGACCGTCGCTAGTTCATGGGCGTACTCATCGCGTACTCATCGAGTGCTCATCGCAATCTCGACCTGCTTTCGACTCGCGAGGTACCTAGCCGTACGGGGTTCCGTACGGCACGTCTTACGGTGTTGCCTGCTCGGCAACTGTTGTCTGCTCGACGTATCGGCGCAACGCCTTTGTGTCGAGCGGCCCCGGGACGCGCAGTGTCCTCGGGAACGCCCGGCGGCGTACCGCCTGGTCGAGGCAGACCGGTGCGGGGTGAACGTACGCACCCCGGCCGGGCAGCGTACCGCGTGGATCAGGGACGCACTCGTCCTTGATCGCCACGATCCGCAGCAGTTCGGCCTTGGCCGCTCGCTTCCGACACCCCACACAGGTGCGTTCAGGGCATGCGCGGGCGCGCGTCCGGCCAGACACTGCTAAGTCTACCTCCCCGTACGCCCCTCACCCCTTTGGGGCAGGGATCGAACAGTTGCCGCGCGGGAACCTGTCGTGTTCTGAACGGCGCACGGCTTGGATCTATTCCTCGGAGCTGTTCCCGGCCGGTTCGGTGTCCGGGCGGATGTCGATCCGCCAGCCGGTCAGCCGGGCGGCGAGGCGGGCGTTCTGCCCCTCCTTGCCGATGGCCAGGGACAGCTGGTAGTCGGGCACGGTCACCCGGGCCGACCGGGTCGCCATGTCCACGATCTCGACCTTGGAGACCCGGGCCGGCGACAGCGCGTTCGCCACCATGTCGCCCGGGTCCTCCGACCAGTCGACGATGTCGATCTTCTCACCGTTCAGCTCGCCCATGACGTTGCGCACGCGGCCGCCCATGGGGCCGATGCAGGCGCCCTTGGCGTTCAGGCCGGAGCGGGTGGACCGCACCGCGATCTTCGTGCGGTGACCGGCCTCACGGGCGATCGCGGCGATCTCCACCGAGCCGTCGGCGATCTCCGGCACCTCCAGGGCGAAGAGCTTCTTCACCAGGTTGGGGTGCGTGCGCGACAGCGTCACGGACGGGCCGCGGACACCCTTGGCGACCCGGACGACGTAGCTGCGCAGCCGCATGCCGTGCTGGTAGGTCTCCCCCGGCACCTGCTCCTGCACGGGCAGGATGGCCTCCAGCTTGCCGATGTCGACCAGCACGTTCTTCGGGTCGCGGCCCTGCTGGACCACGCCGGTGACGATGTCGCCCTCGCGGCCGGCGTACTCCCCGAGCGTCGCGTCGTCCTCGGCGTCGCGCAGGCGTTGCAGGATGACCTGCTTGGCCGTGGTGGCGGCGATACGGCCGAAACCGGACGGGGTGTCGTCGAACTCGCGGGGCTCCTGGCCCTCCTCGAGGTCGTCGGGGTCCTCCTTCGCCCACACGGTCACATGGCCGGTCTCCCGGTTGAGCTCCACGCGCGCGTGGCGGCGGCTCCCCTCGGTGCGGTGGTAGGCGATGAGGAGGGCCGATTCGATCGCCTCGACCAGCAGGTCGAAGGAGATCTCCTTCTCCCGAACCAAGCCCCGCAGGGCGCTCATGTCGATGTCCACGGCTACGCCTCCTCTTCCTTCTTGTTGTCCTTGCGGCTGAATTCGACCTGGACACGCGCCCGGACGATGTCGTCGAAGGCGAGTCTGCGCGCGGTGGGCTTGCGGCCCTTCACACCGGGCACCTCGGTGTCGACACCTTCGTCGTCGACCTTCAGGATCCTGGCGACCAGTTCGCCGCCTTCGGCCAGCTGGAACTTCACCAGCCGCTCGGTGGCGCGGACGTAGTGCCGGTGTTCCGTGAGGGGGCGCTCCGCGCCCGGGGTGCCCACTTCGAGGGTGTACTCGCCCTCGCCCATCGCGTCGGTCTCGTCGAGCTTCGCCGAGAGCACACGGCTCACATCGGCGATCTGGTCCAGGTCGGCGCCGGTGTCCGAGTCGACGACGACGCGCAGCACACGCTTGCGTCCGACGGAGTCCACTTCGATCTCTTCGAGGTCCAGGCCCTGAGAGGTGACGAGCGGCTCCAGCAGTCCTCGCAGCCTCTCGCTCTGGGTGGTGCTCATCCGGGTGACTCCTCGGCCGCGTGTGCTGTTGTGGGATGGGTCGCGTGTCTGGTCAAAGGGTATCCGGTCGCGGGGAGTGTTGCCGTCCACCCGGTCACGAACGGTGCCGCTGAGTGATGCGGGGCGGGGGCCCGGGTACCGTGATCACGGGCGTGCAGCCCTCGCAGTCCCTTCTTTCTCACCTGTTTCTCGAAACGAGCCACGAGGACGTCTGACGTGCCGTTCCCCCCATCGCCGCGTGCCCGCTCGGGGCCGCGCAGAAGGAGCCTGCTCGCCGTCGCCCCAGCGGCCCTCGCCCTGGCGGGCTGCACCGGCGGGGATTCCGGCGGCCCGGCCGGGGACGGCCAGCCCGCCGCCGACCGGGCACGCGCGCGTGCGGCCCGGGACAGCGAGGCCCTGGTGGAGCGCTACGACGCCGTGATCGCCGCCCGGCCGGGGCTCGCGGGCCGGCTGCGGCCGCTGCGCGAGGAGGTCGTACGGCACGCGCGGGCCCTCGGCGGCGGCCGGAAAGCGCCGCCCTCGGCCTCCCCCTCGGCGTCGGCGTCCTCTTCGGCCTCGCCCTCACCGTCCGCGGCCGTGCCGGACAACGACAAGGACGCCCTCTCCGGGCTCGCCACGGCGGAGAAGGAGCTCGCCGACCGGCGGACCAAGGCGCTGGGCGGGGTGCCGGGTGAGCTGGCGCGACTGCTGGCGTCGGTGGCGGCGGCCGGAGCGGTGCACGTGTATCTGCTGACCGAGGGGGACGCGTGAGCGAGGAGAAGGACCGGGAGCTGCGGGCTCTTCAGGCCGCGCTGGCGGCCGAGCACGCGGCGGTGTACGGCTACGGCGTCGTCGGCGGGAGGATCGCCGACGGGCGGCGCACCGAGGCGGTCACGGCGTACGACGCGCACCGGGCACGCCGGGACGCGCTGGTGCGTGAGGTGAAGGACCTGGGCGGCCGTCCGGTGGCCGCTTCCGCCGGTTACGCGCTGCCGTTCCAGGTGCCGGACTCGGCGGCCGCCGTACGGCTCGCCGCCGAGCTGGAGGACCGGGTGGCCGGGGTCTACGCCGACCTGGTGCGCGCGGCGGGCGGCGGGCGGCGGGCCCTGGCCGCGGAGGCGCTGCGGGAGGCAGCGGTACGGGCGGTGCGCTGGCGCGGCGAGAGCGTAGCCTTCCCTGGGCTCGCGGAGCGGGCCGGCACGGCTCCGCCCTCGGCGGCGCCGACGGCGTGACCCGCGCGGGTCACGCACCGAGGACAGCACGAAGGGACGACTCGCTCATGGTTTTCGAACCGCCGAAGCGCCTGGTCAGGGCGCTCGGTGAGACGGCACCGGACGGTGACGACTGGCTGGAGAAGCTGCCCGGGGCGGCGCAGCGGGCCGTCGCGCTACGCGAGTTGACCGTGGAACGGGTGCAGGTGCCCGGCGGGCGCAGCAGCCTGGTCGTGCTGGTGCGGGCCGCGGACGGGACACCGGCCGTGCTCAAGCTGGCGCCGGGCCGGGCCCGGCCGGAGGCGGAGCGGGCCGCGCTCGGACACTGGGCCGGGCGGGGTGCCGTACAGCTGCTCGAAACCACCTCGACCGAGGGCGTCCTGCTGCTGGAGCGGCTGCACCCGGACGTGTCGGTGCGGTCGCTGCCGGAGGCGAAGGCGCTGCTGGAGGCGGCGGGGACGCTGCGACGGCTGTGGGTGGAGCCGCCCGCCGGCTTCCCCTTCGAGACCGTGGCCGAGCGGACCGGGCGGCAGGCGGAGGCGATGCGGGCGCGCGCGCAGACCGCTCCCGAGGTGGCGCCCCTGGTCGACGTGGCGCTCGCGGCGCGCGAGGAGCTGCTGGCCGCGCCGCCCGAACACCGGCTGCTGCACGGCACGTTCCGGCAGAGCAAGGTACTCGCCGGGGAACGGATGCCGTGGCTGGCCGTCGGGCCCGACCCGGTGGTCGGCGAGTGCGCCTTCGATCTGGCCCGGCTGGTCCGGGACCGGGTGGAGGACCTGATCGCCCAGCCGTCCGGCGCGGCCACGACGCGGCGCCGGGTGAAGCGGCTCGCCGAATCCCTGGACGTGGACCAGGAGCGGCTGCGGGGCTGGACGCTGTTCCGTGCCGTGGAGTCGGGCGTGCGGGCGGGGCGGGTCGGACGGCCGCGCGACGCGGAGCTGCTGCTGGAGTTCGCGAGCTGGCTGTAGGGCGCCGGGCCGCCGGCCCGGGCCTGGTCGTCGGGTCCCGGGCGGACTGTTTCGGCCAGTCCGCCCGGTCCTCCGTACTACGCCGTGAGACGGGCGACGGCTTCCTCGACCGTCAGTTCCTCGCGCTCGCCGGTGCGGCGGTCCTTCAGTTCCACCACGCCGTCGGCAGCGCGCCGGCCGGCCACCAGGATCTGCGGTACGCCGATCAGCTCGGAGTCGGTGAACTTGACGCCCGGGGAGACGCCGGGGCGGTCGTCGACCAGGACGCGGACACCGGCGGCGGCCAGCTTCTGGGAGATCTCCAGGGCCAGTTCGGTCTGGAGGGCCTTGCCGGCGGCGACCACGTGGACATCGGCCGGGGCGACCTCGGCGGGCCAGCACAGGCCCTTGTCGTCGGCGCTCTGCTCGGCCAGGGCGGCGACGGCGCGGGAGACGCCGATGCCGTACGAGCCCATGGTGACGCGGACCGGCTTGCCGTTCTGGCCGAGGACGTCGAGCTTGAGGGCGTCGGCGTACTTGCGGCCCAGCTGGAAGATGTGGCCGATCTCGATGGCGCGGTCGAGGACGAGGCCGGTGCCGCACTTGGGGCAGGGGTCGCCCTCCTGCACGACGACGACGTCGACGTATGCGCCGACCTCGAAGTCGCGGCCCGCGACGACGTTCTTCGTGTGCGTGCCGGGCTTGTTCGCGCCCGTGATCCAGGACGTGCCGGGGGCCACGCGCGGGTCGGCGATGTACGTGACCTTCTCCAGGCCCCGCGGTCCGACGTAGCCGCGGACCAGGTCGGGGCGGGCTGCGAAGTCCGTCTCGGTGACCAGTTCGACGACGGCCGGGGCGAAGTGCGCCTCGACCTTGTCCATGTCGACCTCGCGGTCCCCGGGGACACCGACGGCGACGATCTCGCCGTCGACCTTCACGAGGAGGTTCTTCAGCGTGGCCGAGGCCGGGACACCGAGAGAGGCCGCGAGGGTCTCGATGGTCGGGGTGTCGGGCGTCGGGATGTCCTCGGCGGCCGGCACGTCCGAGCCGTCGACGGGCTTCAACTCGTACGTGATCGCCTCGGTGTTCGCGGCGAAGTCGCAGTTGGGGCAGTCGGCGAAGGTGTCCTCGCCGGCCTCGGCCGGGGCCAGGAACTCCTCGGACTTGGAGCCGCCCATCGCACCGGCCGTCGCGGCGCAGATGCGGTAGTCGAGGCCGAGGCGCGCGAAGATCTTCTGGTAGGCCTCGCGGTGCAGGGCGTAGGACTTCGCCAGGCCCTCGTCCTCGGTGTCGAAGGAGTAGGAGTCCTTCATCAGGAACTCGCGGCCGCGCAGGATGCCGGCGCGGGGGCGGGCCTCGTCGCGGTACTTGTTCTGGATCTGGTAGAGGATGACCGGCAGGTCCTTGTAGGAGGACGCCTGGTCCTTCACCAGGAGGGTGAAGATCTCCTCGTGGGTGGGGCCGAGGAGGTAGTCGCCGCCCTTGCGGTCCTGGAGGCGGAACAGCTCGGGGCCGTACTCCTCCCAGCGGCCGGTGGCCTCGTAGGGCTCGCGGGGCAGGATCGCGGGGAGCAGGACCTCCTGGGCGCCGACGGCGTCCATCTCCTCACGGACGATCCGCTCGACGTTGGCCAGCACCTTCTTGCCCAGCGGCAGCCAGCTCCAGATGCCGGCGGCGGTGCGGCGCACGTAGCCGGCGCGGACGAGGAGCTTGTGGCTGAGGACCTCGGCGTCCGCCGGGTCGTCGCGCAACGTCTTCGCCAACAACTGGGACATGCGCTGGACCGGTACGTTCGCCATGGTTCCTCTGCTCCTGCTGCTGGGGGTCCCCCGCTCGGACGGAGCCGAGAGTGGGGGAAGGTGATGGCAGGAGGTTAGCCGGGGGGTGCGGGGCGGTGGAAATCGGTTAACGGCGGTGGAGCGGCAGCGGGGCTCCCATCACCGCGTACGGCTTCGGGGCGCTCGGGAAGAGGACCTGGCGGGCGAGGTCCCGGTAGCCGAGGGAGCGGTAGAGGGCGCGGGCGGGGCTCTCGGTGTCGATCGCGGAGAGGATCGAGCGGGGTTCGGCGGCGCCGTCGGTGATCGTGGTGATCAGGGAGCGTCCGAGGCCGCGGTTCTGGTACGCGGGGTGGACGTGCAGTTCGGTGATCACGAAGCTGTCGTCGAGCCAGTGGTCGTTGTCCTGGGCGCGGAGGTAGGGCTCGACGACGGTGGACCACCAGTGGGTGCGGTCGTTGGGCATGCCGTAGACGAAGCCGACGAGGCTGCCGTCGGCTGTGGCGCCGAGGGCGCGGGCCCCCGGGTACGTCATGTGGCGCAGGACGATCTGGCGTCGGACGGCTACCTCGTCCGGGCCTAGGCCGAAGGCCACGGCTTGGACGGCCAGCGCCTCGTCTACGTGGGCGGAGAGGTCGAGTGGGCCGATCACCAGGTCCATGCGGGGAGCCTACAGGGGGGTTCCGGTTGTCACCCGGGTCATGGTTGTCTTCGGCTGAGCGCGCCCACGCGGCGGAGCCGCACATGGACACAGCCCCCGCCCCCCGGGGGCACTTCAGAACAGGACGCTCATGAAAGCTCCCACTTCCTGGAAGCCCACCCTCTGGTAGGCCCTCCTGGCCGCCGTGTTGAAGTCGTTGACGTAGAGGCTGACCACGGGGGCGACGTCGGCCAGGGCGTAGCGCAGTACGGCCGCCATGCCGGGGGCCGCAAGGCCGGTGCCCCGGTACTCGGGGGCCACCCACACGCCCTGGATCTGGCAGGCGCGGTCCGTCGCGGCGCCGATCTCGGCCTTGAAGACGACCTTGCCGTCGGCGTCGAACCGGGCGAAGGCGCGGCCGGAGCCGACGAGTTCGGCGACGCGGGCCTGGTAGAGCAGGCCGCCGTCGCCGGCCAGCGGGGAGACGCCGACCTCCTCGGTGAACATCGCGACGCAGGCGGGCATGATCGTCTCCATCTCGTCCTTGCGGACGCGACGGACGTAGGGATCCGGGGTGACGTCGGCCGGGAGGCGGTCGGTGACCATGAGCGGCTGGTGCCGGCGGACCTCGCGGGCCGGGCCCCACTGGGGTTCCAGCAGCCGCCACAGGTCGGAGGTGGCGCCGGAGGGGCCGACGATGGAGGAGCAGCGGCGGCCGGCCCGGCGGGCGCGGTCGGCGAAGGCGCGGACGGCGCGCGGGCCGGCGCAGATCGGGACCAGGTTGGCGCCCGCGTAGCAGAGGGAGGTGAGTATGCCGTCCTCGTACCAGCCCCACATCTCGCCGCCGAGCCGCCACGGGTCGAGTCCGGCGACCTGTACGCGGGACGTCACGAAGGCGTTCGCTACCGGCTCGCGGTCGAGGACGGCGAGCGCCGCGTCCAGGTCGCTCGGTTCGAGGACCCGTGAGGTGGTCTGCGTCAACACGTGCGGGCCTCACGAACTGGGGTTGCTGGTCTCCGCACTATAGCTGCGCTGCTTGAGCGGGACGCCTCCGAGCTCGGGGCTTCTGGGCCGGCGGGCGGCTGCGGGTCGTCTGTAGCTGGTCGCGCAGTTCCCCGCGCCCCCAGGAAAGGGCGCGGGGAAACCGGCGTCAACGACATCAGCCCGCGACCGCCACCGACGGCTCGCCCGAGGTCACGCCGTCCTTCTCCATCTGCTCGGCCAGCTTCATGGCCTCTTCGATGAGGGTTTCCACGATCTTGGACTCGGGGACGGTCTTGATGACCTCGCCCTTGACGAAGATCTGGCCCTTGCCGTTGCCGGAGGCGACACCGAGGTCGGCCTCGCGGGCCTCGCCCGGGCCGTTGACGACGCAGCCCATGACGGCGACGCGGAGCGGGACCTCCATGCCGGTGAGGCCGGCGGTGACCTCTTCGGCCAGCTTGTAGACGTCGACCTGGGCGCG
>NZ_WWIC01000054.1:0-15688 GCF_009872555.1 Streptomyces sp. SID5643 | reverse complement strand
GGGGGTCCCCCCTGCTCGAGCGAAGCCGAGAGCTTGGGGGAGTGCCCGGAACTCCTCGTCCAGGGCGAAGTGCGGATGCACGATCTTCACGGCGACCGTACGGCCACCGGCGCTGCGGCCCAGGTAGACCCGGCCCATGCCGCCGGAGCCCAGCCGGCCGAGCAGCCGGTAGGGCCCCACGACGGTGGGTTCGTCGACGTCGAGCGGCCGCATGGGCGTCACCCCTCCCCCGTGGGCAGGCGGGGACGGCTCCGGTCCCGGTACGCCTGCACTCCCCCAGCAGAGTAGTGCGGGAGCGCCGCCCGGCTCACGGCTGGAGCAGGTCCACCTTCACGTCCGCCGGGAAGCCGGTCGTCGGGCCGACCCGCCGGGCGAACTCGGCGACCGCCGCGAGCTGCGGGTCCCCGAAGCGGAAGTCGAGGGTCGTGAAGTAGCGGGCGAGGGTCTCTTCGTCGAAGGCCTCCCAGCGGGCGGCCTGCTCGGCGACCTTGCCGACCTCCTCCAGGGAGAGGTTGCGGGAGTCCAGGAAGGCCGCGTGCACCCGGCGGGTGATCACCGGCTCGCGTTCCAGGTAGTCGCGGCGGGCCGCCCAGACCGCGAAGACGAACGGCAGGCCCGTCCACTCCTTCCACAGCGCGCCCAGGTCGTGCACGGCCAGGCCGAAACGCGGCCCGTCGAGCATGTTCGCGCGCAGCGCCGCGTCGCCGATGAGGACGGCGGCGTCGGCCTCCTGCATCATCAGGCTGAGGTCGGGCGGGCAGGTGTAGTAGTCCGGCTGGACGCCGTAGCGCTCGGCGAGGAGCAGCTGGGCGAGGCGGACGGAGGTGCGGGAGGTCGACCCGAGGGCGACGCGGGCGCCGTCCAGCCGGTCCAGGGGGACCTGCGACACGATCACGCAGGACATGACCGGGCCGTCGCAGCCGACGGCGATGTCGGGGAAGGCGACCAGGTCGTCGGCGTGCCGGAGGAACTCGACGAGGGTGATCGGACCGATGTCGAGTTCGCCCTGCACCAGCTTCTCGCTGAGCTTCTCCGGGGTGTCCTTGGAGAGCTCGAAGTCGAGGAGCGTGCCCGTTCTCGCGAGCCCCCAGTACAGGGGCAGGCAGTTCAGGAACTGGATGTGGCCGACGCGCGGCCGGGTGCGAGGATTGTCCACATCGTGAGGCTAGCCCTCACGGCGTACGGACCGGCGCGCGACCCCGCCACCGGGGTGCGGCCCCCCTGCGGGTGCCCCCCTCCGCCAGTCGGCCGGGGGTTGTTCAAACATTCGGGTGACGTGATCTTGACCCCTATTGCATTCCGGGGGCTGCGTGCTAGGCTCGTCGCAAGTTGCAGTTTGGTTTCCCTTGCAGTACAGAGCCTGCGGAGCATGTGACCGCGGGCTCTCGTCATTCACAGACATATGCACTTGTGCGGAATTCATCTTCACACTTGCTGGTTCTGGAGCAGGGCAACCCTTTTGGGCCCAAGGAGGGCTTATGGCTACCGGAACCGTTAAGTGGTTCAACGCCGAAAAGGGCTTTGGTTTCATCGCCCAGGAGGGCGGCGGCCCCGACGTCTTCGTCCACTACTCCGCGATCAATGCGACCGGATTCCGGTCCCTCGAGGAGAACCAGCAGGTGTCTTTCGACGTCACGCAGGGTCCGAAGGGCCCGCAGGCTGAGAACGTCACGCCGGTCTGATTCGTAGTACCCAAGGAGCCCCGCGCCGCAAGGCGACGGGGCTCCTGCCCTTTCCGGGCCCGGCCGGCCGGTGAATTCCCGGCGAATTCCTGCCGTGGGACGATGGGCGCATGCGGAAAGATCAGGAGAACAGCGGGGAGGCCGGCGGCACGCCCGCCGACACGGCCATGGCCACAGGCCTCTCGGTCGGCCTGTCCCTCGGCACGGCCATAGGGATCGTGCTGGGCATGACCGTCTTCGACGACCTCGCCCTGGGCCTGGCCCTGGGCCTCGGTTTCGGCACGGCGATCGGAGCGGGTGTGGGGATCGGCGCCCGTCGGGGCCGCCCCTGACCACGCCACCCGGGACAGCGCACCTAGGGTCTACGGCCATGGCCGACACCCCTGACTTCGTGACCGAGACCCGCGTGTTCTACGACACCGTGGCCGAGGAGTACGCCGCCGCCTTCAGCGCACTGCGTCCGGGGACGCCCCTGGACCGGGGCGTGCTCCACGGTTTCGCGGGGCTCGTGGGTGCGGGGGGCGAGGTCGCCGACCTGGGGTGCGGGCCCGGGCGGGTGACGGGGTACCTGGCGTCGCAGGGGCTGTCCGTGTTCGGGCTGGACCTGTCGGAGTCGATGCTCGCGATCGCCCGCCGCGAGAACCCGGGCCTGCGGTTCGTGCGGGGTTCCATGCTGGAGCTCGACCTGCCGGACTCCTCGCTCGACGGCGTCGTGTCCTGGTACTCGATCATCCACACCCCTGAGGAGCACCTGCCCGCGCTCTTCGCCGGTTTCCACCGCGTGCTGCGCCCCGGCGGGCACCTGCTCCTCGGCTTCCAGTACGGGGACGAGCCCCGCCGTTACGAGGAGGCCTTCGGACACGACGTGTCCCTGACCTTCCGCCGCGGCCGCCCGGAGCGCATCGCCGCCCTGCTGCGCGGCGCCGGCTTCGCCGTCCGCGCCACGACCGTGCGGGAGCCCGACGAGGCACGGGGCGAGCCGGTCGCCCAGGCGAGCCTCGTGGCCCGCAAGCCGGGGGACTGAACCGCCCGGGGCATCGCCGCAGCCCCACGCGCGACGCCCCGGGTGGCCCCGCGACCGGCCGCGGATGCCCCCAGGCGCACCGCGGCCGGCTCACGCCCGGCCGGTCCCTCCGGACGCCTACGACCGCTGGAGCGCCCCCGCGATGTCCCGCGCCGCGATGTACCCGAAGGTCATCGCCGGGCCGATCGTCGAGCCCGCGCCCGCGTAACTGTGGCCCATCACCGCCGCGCTGGCGTTTCCCGCCGCGTAGAGGCCGGGGATGACCGAGCCGTCCTCGCGCAGGACCCGGGCCCGGGCGTCCATGCGGAGGCCGCCCTTGGTGCCGAGGTCGCCGGGGACGATGCGGAAGGCGTGATACGGAGGGAGCCACAGGGGTGCCAGGCAGGAGTTCGGGAGAACGGACGGGTCGGTGTAGTAGTGGTCGTAGGCGCTGTCGCCCCGGTGGAAGTCGGGGTCCTCGCCCTGGCGTGCCTGGGCGTTGAAGCGGTTCACGCTGGTGCGCAGGGCCGTCGGCGGGACGCCGATGGAGGCCGCCAGGGCGTCCAGGGTCCACTCCTTGTGCGCCGCCCCGGACTCGTACCAGGAGTCGGGGAAGGGCAGCGTCGGCAGGACGTCCTTGAAGAGGTACCGGTTGCGGTAGTTCTGGTCGGTGATCAGCCAGCACGGGATGGCCGGGTCGGTGTCGTGGACGTCGTACATGGTGTGCACGACGTCGCTGTAGGGCGCGGCCTCGTTGACGAAGCGCCGGCCCGAGCCGTTGACCAGCAGCCCGCCGGGCAGGGTGCGTTCGGCGAGGCAGAAGTAGGGCCGGCCGGGGATCGGGATGGCCGGGCCCCACCACGCGTCCTCCATGAGGTCGAGCGCCGCGCCCAGCCGCTCCCCCGCCCGGATGCCGTCGCCGGTGTTCTCCTTCGCCCCGACGGTCCACTCCGTGCCGATGGGCTGCCGCTGGAAGCGTTCCCGCATCGCGGCGTTGTGCTCGAAGCCGCCGGAGCCGACGATCACGCCCCGGCGGGCGCGGACCAGGCCGGGAGCGCCGTCGCGGGTGACGACGGCTCCCGTGACCGCGCCGTTCTCGACGTGCAGGTCCGTCAGGGGTGTGTTCAGCCAGACGGGGACCCCGGCCGAGCGCAGGCCCGCGCGCAGGCCCGCCGCCAGCGCCTGGCCCATCGTCAGGGGCTTCTGGCCGAGCGTCGCCGCCTTCGTGCCGCGGGCGAGGCACTGGGCGGCGACGGCCGCGCCCCGGGCGTTCACGGCGGCCAGGGCGACCCACTTGTAGTCGGCGCTGAAGACGACCATGCCGGCGGGGACGTCCATGTACGGCGGGTTCAGGTGCGCCAGCTCGGGCCCCAGGAGGTTGCCGTCGAGCTGGTCGGGCTCGATGGAGCGGCCGTTCGGCAGACCGCCGGGCAGCTCGGGGTAGTAGTCGCTGTAGCCCTCCATCCAGCGGAACCGCAGCGGGCTGTTCGCCATGACGAAGGAGATCGTCGCCGGGCCGTGGGCGAGGAAGGCACGCTGCCGGTCGGCGGGGACCTCCGGGCCGACGACGGCGGCGAGGTAGGCGGCGGCCTTCGCGGGGGTGTCCGGGACACCGGCCGCGAGGATGACGGAGTTGTTGGGGATCCAGATCCCGGCGCCGGAGCGGGCGGCCGAACCGCCGAAGGTCGGCGCCTTCTCCACGACCACACAGCTCAGGCCCTGGCGCGCGGCGGTCAGCGCGGCGGTCATGCCCGCGGCGCCGGAGCCGACGACGACGACGTCGTACGTGCCGAGCGGGGGTAAGTCGGCTGCCCGGGCGCCCTGTTGTACGCCCGTGGCGACCGCGAGACCGGCGCCGGCGGCGCCGGCCAGCAGTCGTCTTCGGGACGGGCCTTCGGCAGGTGCTGCGGTGTGCGTGCGAGTGGTCATGGCCGCTCCAGCCCGACGAGAACGCGTAAGGGTGGGGAATGTCGCGCGGGGGCCTTGCGAAGTCAAGACCCGTGCGGCCCCCACCCCGCGCCCCGGGCCCGACGCCCCACCCGGCCCGCCCCCGGCGCGTCCGCCGTCATTCGAGGCCGATGGCCGCGCAGTCCGCCCGGTACTTGGAGGTGCAGATGTCCTTCACGGAGTACACGCCGTCCGTGATCACCGTCTCCTTGATGTTGTCCTTGGTGAGGGCGACCACCGGCACGAGCATCGCCGGGATGTTCTTCTGCGCGGGGCTGTCGACGGTCTCCCGGGCCAGCGCGGCGAACTCGATCGAGCGGCCCTGCACCTTGGCCACCGCGATCTTCGCGGCGTTGGTCGCCTCCAGCAGGAAGGACTTGTACACGGTCATGTACTGCTCGCCGGACACGACCCGCTGCACCGCGTCGAGGTTGGCGTCCTGCCCGGTCACCGGTGGCATCTTCGTGGCCCCGGCCTCCTGAAGCGCCTCGATGACGGCGCCCGCCATGCCGTCGTTGGCCGAGTAGACGGCGGCGATGTTGTTCAGCCCGACCGCCTGGATCGCCTCCTTCATGTGCTCCTTGGCGATCGCGGGCTTCCACTCCTTGGTGTCGTACTGCTTGACGATGTTCACCTGCCCCTGGAGCTCGCTCAGCGCTCCGTCCTTGAACCGGGCGGTGTTGGGGTCGCCGGGGTCGCCGTTCATCATCACGACCTTGCTCTTCGCTGCCTTGTCGCCGAGTTCTCCGACGATGGCGCGGCCCTGCACCTGTCCGACGAGTTCGTTGTCGTGGGAGACGTAGGCGTCGATCGGGCCCTCGGCGAGTCGGTCGTAGGCGATGACGGGGATGCCGGCGTCCTTGGCCTTCTGCACGTCCGTGGCGATGGTCTTGGAGTTCAGTGCGTCGACGAGGATGACGTCCACCTTGTCGGCGATCATCTTCTGGAACTGCTCACTCTGTCTGGTGACGCTGGCCTCGGCGTTGGCGTAGCGGACCTTGCCCTGGTTCTCCGTGAGGGACGCGACCTCCTGCTTGATCAGCGGGTAGTCGAACTTCTCGAAGCGTGCCGTGTCCCGGTCGGGCAGCAGCAGGCCCACCGTGATGTCGTTGCCCTTCTTCACGGCGGTGTCGTCACTCCCGCCGTCGCCGCAGGCGGCGAGAGACAGGGCCGATACGGAGACCGCCAGGGCCATGGAGACGTGCCGCACGGCGGCCTGACGGGTGTTGCGCGCTATCACTGGTGGTGCCTTCCGATGGGGGGGGAGCATCGTGACGAGGTGGTCGAAAGCCAACGGGCAGACGCCGTGCGTCGTCAATAAGCACGTGTGAAGAGATCGCAAAGGTGCCTCACCGCGTGTACAGGCTCTCCACTTCCGTCGCGAACGCGCGCAGCACGGCCTCCCGGCGGAGCTTCATCGACGGGGTCAGGTGGCCCGCCTCCTCGGTGAAGTCCTCGGGGAGGATGGCGAAGCGGCGGATGGACTCCGGGCGGGAGACCATCTTGTTGGCCTCGTCGACGGCGCGCTGGAGGACGGCGCGCAGTTCCTCGTCGTCGACCAGGAGAGCGGCGGGGACGGGGTGCTTGCCGTTCATCTGGCGCCAGTGCGTGATGCCGTCCGGGTCGAGGGTGATCAGCGCCGAGACGAAGGGGCGGCCGTCGCCCAGGACGAGGCACTGGGAGATCAGCGGGTGTGAGCGCAGCCAGTTCTCCAGCGGGGCCGGGGCGACGGACTTGCCGCCCGCGGTGATGAGCATCTCCTTCTTGCGGCCGGTGATGGTCAGGTAGCCCTCGTCGTCCAGTTCGCCGAGGTCGCCGGTGGCGAGCCAGCCGTCGGGGGCGGCGGGGACGACGCCCCCGGCCTGCGGGTCCCAGTAGCCGCGCAGCACGTGGTCGCCTCCGACGAGGATCTCGCCGTCCGCGGCGATACGGACGCGGGTGCCGGGCAGCGGCCAGCCGACGGTGCCCAGCCGGGGCTTGAGGGGCGGCGTGACGGTGCTCGCGCCGGTGGTCTCGGTCAGGCCGTAGCCCTCGAAGATCTCGATGCCGGCACCGGCGTAGAAGGCTGCCAGGCGGCTGCCGAGCGGGGAGCCGCCGCAGATGGCGTAGCGGACCCTGCCGCCCATGGCGTTGCGGATGCGGCGGTAGACCAGGGGGTCGTAGAAGGCCCGGGCGGTCCTGAGGGCGCGGGAGGGGCCCGGGCCGGTGCCTGTCTGCTGGGCCTCCAGGGCCTCTCCGTAGCGCTGTGCCACCGCCGCCGCCCGGTCGAACGAGGAGACCCGGCCGCCCGCCTCGGCCTTGGCACGGGCCGAGTTGAAGACCTTCTCCAGCATGTAGGGGATGGCGATCAGGCAGGTCGGCCGGAAGCCGGCCAGGTCCGGGAGCAGCCGGTCGGCCTTGATGCTGGGGGCGTGGCCCAGCCGGACGCGGGCCCGGATGCAGGCGATCGCCACCATGCGGCCGAAGACGTGGGACATCGGCAGGAACAGCAGGACCGAGGCCTCTTCGCTGGTCCTGGCCCGGAAGACGGGGTAGAGCAGCTCGATGGCGTTGTCGACCTCGGCGAAGAAGTTGCCGTGGGTGAGCGCGCAGCCCTTGGGGCGGCCGGTGGTGCCCGAGGTGTAGACGAGGGTGGCGAGGGTGTCGGGGCCGAGCATGCCGCGCCGCACCTCGACCTCCTGGTCGGGCAGGTGCGCGCCGGCTTCCGCGAGCCGGTCCACGTGGCCCTTCTCGACGACCCACAGGTGCTTGAGGTCGGGCAGGCGTTCGCGCTCGGGGCCGAGGGCGGCGGCCTGCGCGGCGCTCTCGGTGACCAGGGCGACCGCACCGGAGTCCTGGAGGATCCAGCGGGCCTGGAAGACGGAGGAGGTGGGGTAGACGGGGACGGTGACGAGTCCGGCCGCCCAGGCGGCGAAGTCCAGGACCGTCCACTCGTAGATCGTGCGGGCCATCACGGCGACCCGGTCGCCGGGCATCAGGCCCTCGGCGACCAGGCCCTTGGCCACGGCCCGCACCTGGTCGGCGAACTGCGTCGCCGTGACGTCGTTCCAGCGCCCGTCGGCGTCCTTGCGGCTGAGCACCACGGCGTCCGGATGCGCGGTCGCGTTGTCGAAGGGCAGGTCGGCGAGCGACCCGTGCGTCCACGGCGGGGCCAGCGGTGGTACGGAGGCCTCCCGTACCGCCCCGTCCATCCGCCGCACCTCGGGTTCGACCAGGACCGGCCCTCCGTACGCGTCGCCGAAGGCGGAGGGGGGATACGCAGTGGACACGGGCGGCTCCTGGGGCGTGCAGCGAAGGACTGCTTGCTGCATGACGTACGTGCCTCGCACGCCGAGGCGCTCAACCGGCGGAACCCCCAGAAAGGGGTTACTGACGGTAGGAACGGGATCGTACGGCGCTCACGTGGCGGGTTTGTGCGAATTCGGGGATGGTCCGGAGCCAGGCCTGTGCAATCTCGGGGGTTACGTGAGGGCCTTTCAGGTTCTGCGGCCCGCGGCGGTCAGGCCCGCTCCAGGATCGCCGTCACCCCCTGTCCGCCCGCCGCGCAGACGGAGATCAGGCCGCGGGCGGGGGCGTCCCGTTCGGCGAGGAGCCCGGCCAGCGTGGCGACGATCCGGGCCCCGGTGGCGGCGAAGGGGTGACCGGTCGCGAGGGAGGAGCCGGCGACGTTGAGGCGGGCGCGGTCCACTGTGCCGAGGCCCCGCTTCTCCCAGGCGGCGAGGGTCGCCAGCACCTGGGAGGCGAACGCCTCGTGGATCTCGACGAGGTCGAAGTCGTCCAGGCCGAGGCCGGACCGCTCCAGCATGCGCGGGACCGCGTACGCGGGCGCCATGAGCAGTCCGTCCTCGCCACCGGCCACGTCGCCGCCCACGAAGTCGACGGCGGCCGTCTCGTACGCGGTGAGGTACGCCAGCGGCTCCAGGCCGCGTTCGCGGGCCCAGTCCTCGCTCGCCAGCAGGACGGTGGCCGCTCCGTCCGTCAGGGGGGTGGAGTTCCCCGCCGTCATCGTCGGGTCGGGATGGTCCAGCCCGAACACCGGCTTCAGGGAGGCGAGTTTCTCCACGGTCGAGCCGGGGCGCAGGTTCTGGTCGCGGGCCAGGCCGCGGAAGGGGACCACCAGGTCCTGGAAGAAGCCGCGTTCGTACGCCGCCGCCAGCCGCCGGTGACTGGTGGCCGCGAGCTGGTCCTGCGCCTCGCGGGGGATGCCCCAGGCGCGGGCGGTGACGGCTGCGTGTTCGCCCATGGACAGGCCGGTGCGCGGCTCGGCGTTGCGCGGGATGTCGGGGACGAGGTGACCCGGGCGCACCTTCGTCAGCGCCTTGAGGCGGGCGCCCGGCGACTTCGCCCGGCGGACCTCCAGCAGGATGCGGCGCAGGGAGTCGTTGACGCCCAGGGGTGCGTCGCTGGCCGTGTCGGCGCCGCCTGCCACGGCCGATTCCGTCTGGCCGAGGGCGATCTTGTTGGCGGCGGCGATGACGGCCTGGAGGCCGGTGCCGCAGGCCTGCTGGATGTCGTAGGCGGGGGTGCTCGGGTGGAGTCCCGAGCCGAGGACGGTCTCGCGGGCGAGGTTGAAGTCGCGGGCGTGCTTGAGCACGGCCCCGGCGACGAACTCACCGACCGCGCCCGGCCCCTGGAGTCCGTACCGCTCGACCAGGCCGTCGAGGGCGGCGGTGAGCATCTGCTGGTTGGAGGCGGTGGCGTAGGGGCCGTCGGAGCGCGCGAAGGGGATGCGCGCTCCGCCGATGACCGCCACGCGCCGCACCGACATCTTCTGGGTGCTCATCTCGACCCGCTCCTCGTCCGTGACGTAGCCTTACCTACGGTAACCTTACTCCAGAGTAAGCAAGTGTGGGCAGTCATCCGAGCTGGGAGTCACCATGGCCGACCGCTATCTGAGCTTCACCGCCTCCGGGCCCGGCCGCTTCCTCACCCGCCGGCTCGGCCTGCCCCAGCCGGCGGCGCTGAGCCGCTGGTCCCCCGAGCGGCCCGCTCTCGACGGCGGCCTTCGTCACCTCACCGCCGGCAGGTCCGGGCTCGACCTGGCCCCGGTCCTGGCCCGCACCGGGATGGGCCCGGCCGGCTCCGGCCGGGCGGCGGCCGTCGTCCTGGACGCGACCGGGGTGCGGGACGTGGAGGCCCTGGCCGAGGTGCATGCCGTCCTGCATCCGGTCGTACGGTCGGTCGCTCCGAGCGGGCGCGTGGTGGTGCTCGGCGCGCCCCTCGACCCGGGCGACCACCACCAGGCCGCGGCCCAGCAGGCCCTGGAGGGGTTCACCCGCTCCCTCGGCAAGGAGATCGGCCGGGGCAGGACGGTGAACCTGGTCCGGCTCACGGACGCGGCCGCCGCGGAGTCCACGCTCCGCTTCCTGCTGTCGCCCAAGTCGGCCTACGTCAGCGGGCAGGTGATCGAGGTGGGAGCACCCCGGGAGACCGCTCCCCCCGACGGGGACCGCCCCCTGACCGGCCGCACCGCGCTGGTCACCGGCGCCGCCCGGGGCATCGGTGAGGCGGTCGCCGAGACCCTCGCGCGGGACGGTGCCCGGGTCGTCGTCCTCGACGTGCCGCAGGCCGAGCAGGACGCCCGGCGGGTCGCCGACCGGCTCGGCGGCACCGCGCTGCTGCTCGACATGACGTCCGCCGACGCGGGCGCGCGGATCGCCGAGGCCCTGCCCGACGGCCTGGACCTGCTGATCCACAACGCGGGCATCACCCGCGACCGGCGCCTGGTGAACATGCCGTCCGAACGCTGGATCTCCGTCCTCGAAGTGAACCTGGCGAGCGTGCTGCGCACCACGGACGCCCTGCTCAAGAACGGGACGCTGAAGCGCGGCGGGCGGATCGTCGCCACCGCCTCGATCGCGGGGCTCGCGGGCAACGCCGGTCAGACCAACTACGGGGCGAGCAAGGCGGGCGTCGTCGGCCTGGTCCGCTCCCTCGCACCGCGCGCGCTGGAAGAGCACGGCGTGACGGTCAACGCGGTCGCACCGGGTTTCATCGAGACGAAGATGACGGCCGCCGTCCCCCTGTTCATCCGTGAGGCGGGCCGCCGGATGAACTCCCTCGCCCAGGGCGGCCTTCCGGTCGATGTCGCCGAGACCACCGCCTGGCTGGCCCACCCGGCCTCGGGCGCGGTCAACGGCCAGGTCGTCCGCGTCTGCGGCCAGAGCCTGCTGGGGGCGTGATGACCGGCCCCGACGCCCTCGTCCTCACCGGGCCCCCCGCCCTCGCCCCGCTCCTGGCCCGCGGCGCTGTGCTCTCCCCCTTCAGACGTCCCCGTTCCGACGCGGAGTTCCCTCGCACCCGGCTCGTCCTGCCCGGCGTGCGCGTCGACCTCGCGCGGCTCGCGGCGTACGAGCGGGTCTGCGGATTCCCCGTCGGGGAGGACGCGCTGCCGGTGACGTATCCGCACGTGCTCGGGTTCCCCCTGGCCATGCGGCTGATGAGCGGCCGTGACTTCCCGCTGCCGCTGCTCGGCCTCGTGCACACGTCGATCACCGTCACCCGGCACGAGCGGATGCCGCCCGACGGCAGCTACGAACTCTCCGTGCACGTCGAGGGGGTGGTCCCGCACCGGCGCGGCACGGAGGCCACGGTCGTCACCGAGGTGCGCCGCGGCGGTGCCGTCGTCTGGGAGTCCGGGAGCACGTACCTGGCCCGGCACCGCACGGACCGGCCGACCGCGGCGCCCCGGGAGCCGGAGGCGCGCACACCGCTGCCGCCGGTCGACGAGTGGCGGCTCGCCGGGGACGTGGGGCGCCGCTACGGGGCCGCCTCCGGGGACCGCAACCCGATCCATCTGCACCCGCTCACGGCTCGCCTGTTCGGCTTCCCCCGGGCCATCGCGCACGGCATGTGGACCGTGGCGCGCTGCCTCGCCGCACACGGTGTCCCCCAGCACTGCCATCTGCGCGCGGAGTTCAGGGCACCGGTCCTGCTGCCCGGGACGGTGACGTACGCCGCGCGGGACGGCCGGTTCGAGCTGCGGGGCCGGGAGGACCGGATCCACGTGACGGGGGAGGTCTATCCGACCTGAGGGCCCGGCGGCTCCTCCGGAGGGACCCAGGGCCGCCCCGCCATGAGGTCGCCGAGCCCGGCCCAGGCGAAGTTCATCAGGGTGGCGGCGGCCTGCCGGGCGGTGACGCCCGGGGTGGCGTTGGCCCAGGCGGCGAGCGACTCGGCGGCGCCGACCAGGGCCTCGGCGAGCCCGGCGACCTCGCGCTCCGGCAGGTCGGGATCGCGGTGGGCCTCGCGGGCCCCGGCGAGGATCAGCTGGGTCACGAACGCGACGATCTCCTCGCGCATCGCGGTGACCTCGGCGGCGAACGGCTCGCCGTGGGTCCTTGCCTGGAGGTGCAGGACCGACCACGCGTCGGGGTTCTCGCCGGTGTGCGCGAAGAAGGCGCCGAGGCCTTCCCACAGTTGCCGGTCGGCCGGCAGGTCCCGGCGGACCCCGGCCCGCACCGCCTCGACGAGGGCCCCCGCCTCCCGGCGGATGCAGGCGGTGAAGAGGTCTTCCTTCGAGTTGAGGTACAGGTACACCAACGGCTTGGACACGCCGGCCAGTTCGGCGATCTCGTCCATCGACGCGGCCATGTAGCCCCGTTGGCCGAAGATCTGCACGGCGGCGTCCAGCATCTGCTGTTCACGGACCGCGCGCGGCATCCGCTTGGTCTTCACGGCACCCATACCGCTTAGCGTACGGGCCCCCTGGAGGGCCTTCGCCCGGTGAACCGGGGAAGGACCGCCCAGGGGGCCCGTTCAGCTCTCGATGCCGGCCGGCCGTCAGGCGGTCGCGGGGACCGGCTCGGCCTTGTCGCGGGGCTCGTCGGCCGGCTCGTCCAGGGAGGAACCGTCGGCCGTGGCGTAGGCGTCGCGGTCGAGCAGGTTCTCGCGGGCGGAGACCAGCACCGGGATCAGCGCCTGCCCGGCGACGTTGGTCGCGGTGCGGATCATGTCCAGGATCGGGTCGATCGCGAGGAGCAGGCCCACGCCCTCCATCGGCAGGCCGAGGGTGGACAGGGTGAGGGTCAGCATGACCGTCGCACCGGTGAGGCCGGCCGTGGCGGCGGAGCCGACCACCGAGACGAACGCGATCAGCAGGTAGTCGCCGACGCCCAGCTGGATGTCGAAGATCTGGGCGACGAAGATCGCGGCGATGGCCGGGTAGATCGCGGCGCAGCCGTCCATCTTGGTCGTCGCGCCGAACGGCACGGCGAAGGAGGCGTACTCCTTCGGCACGCCGAGCCGCTCGGTGACCTTCTGCGTCAGCGGCATGGTGCCGACGGAGGAGCGGGAGACGAACGCCAGCTGGATCGCGGGCCAGGCGCCCTTGAAGAACTGGACCGGGTTGGTCTTGGCGACGGTCGCGAGCAGCGCCGGGTAGACGCCGAACATCACGATGAGGCAGCCGATGTAGATGTCGGCGGTGAACGTCGCGTACTTGCCGATCAGGTCCCAGCCGTAGGTGGCGATGGCGTGGCCGATGAGGCCGATCGTGCCGAGCGGGGCGAGCCGGATGACCCACCACAGCGCCTTCTGGAGCAGGCTGAGCACGGACTCGCTCAGGGTGAGGATCGGCTGGGCCTTCTCGCCGAGCTGGAGTGCGGCGATACCGGCGACGGCGGCCATGAAGACGATCTGCAGCACGTTCAGCTCGGTGAACGGCGTGATGACGTCGGTCGGGACGATGCCGGTCAGGAAGTCGATCCAGGAACCGGTGGTCTCGGGCTTCCCGCCGTCCTTGGGCGTGAGGCCGGTACCGGCGCCCGGGTTGGTGACCAGGCCGATGATCAGGCCGATGCTCACCGCGATCAGCGACGTGATCATGAACCAGAGGAGGGTGCGCGAGGCCAGGCGGGCCGCGTTGTTGACCTTCCGCAGGTTGGTGATCGAGACCAGGATCGCGAAGAAGACGAGCGGGGCGACGGCCAGCTTCAGCAGGCCGATGAAGGTGTCGCCGACCTTCTCCAGGGTCGTGACCAGCCAGGACAGATCCTGGTTGCGGGCGAGCCAGCCGAGGAACACACCCAGGACGAGACCGGCGAGTATCTGGGCCCAGAAGGGCACCTTGAAGAACTTCAGACGTGAGGACACGGACTGACTCCGTTGGGGGACGCGAGGGGCAGCTGACGTGGGAGACGACGGGGGTTGCGTTACGTCAGGGACGACAGAAAGCGGACGCGCACCGACAGAGATCCACGTGCAGCCGCGCCACGAGCGGAGCGCTCAGGGGCGAATGGGGCGCGACTGCTGACTTCATACAGCGACCTTAACACCTGAACTTTGAGGACCCCAAAGCCTGGCTTTGACAGGTGACGACACACACATACCCATACAACGCAAAGCGCCCCGTGTCCGTGCATGTACGGAAACGGGGCGCCGGAACGCGTGTGAGGGACCTTACGAGGTCTGCCCCTGGGCCCGGGCGCCGTCGTCGGCCCCGTCCTCCTGGCTGCGGTTCGCGTCCAGGTTGGCCTTCATCCGGTCGACCCGCTGCGCGACCTGGACCGACGCCCGGTCCCGCTCCTTGCGCAGCGCGACCAGGCTGATCGGCGCGGAGACGATCAGGGCGAGGGCCACGATCCACAGCCCGTTGCTGCTGCCGAGCCCGCGCGGGGCGATGCCGGAGTAGACAGCGCCCCAGACGACCACGAGGCAGCCCACGAAGATCCCGAGGCGCATCAGCGTGTAGCGGAGCATCTCAATCCACTCTTCCGGTTCGAACGGTCGGAACGCACCCAAAGGGGCACCGTCCAGTGAAGCACGCCGAGCGGCCGGTCCCGCACGGGGGTCAGACGAGGGGCAGCAGCATGATGACGTCCTCGCGGTCGTCCCCCGGTGCCACCCGGATCGCCCCGGGGATCCGCCCGACCTCCTTGTAGCCGCAGGCCTCGTAGAACCGCTCAAGGCCGAGTCCGCCCCGGCAGGTCAGCCGGATCGCCTCGATGCCGTCCATCGCCCGGGCCGTGTCCGCGGCGGCGCGCAGCAGTTCCCGCCCCCAGCCCTTGCCCTGGTGCCTCGGGTGCACCATCACGGTGTACAGCCACAGCCAGTGCGTCATCAGGTGGTGCGTGTTGAAGGTCAGGAAGGCGGTCGCCGCGACCCGCCCCTGCTCGTCGTGCCCGACGAGGAGCTTGACCCGGCCGTCCGCCATCGCCGCGAAGTGCTGCACCAGCGCGGGGCGGATCTCCTCCCGCGTCACCGGCGGCACGTACCCGACGGCCCCTCCGGCGTTGGAGACGTCGGTCCACAGATCGAGCAGACCGTCACGCAGCTCGGGGGTGACGGCGGGTTCGAGCGTGAGAGTAAGGGGCATGTCGGAATGGTAGCCCTTACGACAGGGCGTCGGCCGCCACCTTCAGGTCCGACACCAGCCCCCGGTACGCCGCCTCCCGGTCGTCGGACCGCAGCACGGAGGAGGGGTGCACGGTCGGCACCAGCCGCTCCGGACGGCCGTGGATCTCCTCCTCCAGCACCGTCCCGCGCACCTGCGTGACCCGGAACGAGGACCCGAGCAGCGCCTTCCCGGCGGTGGCCCCCAGCACGACGACCAGCTCCGGCTCCACGACCGCGAGCTCCGCGGCCAGCCAGGGCCCGCAGGCGGTCATCTCCCGCAGGTTCGGAGCCTTGTGGATCCGCCGCTTGCGGGGCTCGGCCTGCGCGAACTTGAAGTGCTTCACGGCGTTGGTGACGTAGGCCTCGGCGGGATCGATGCCGGCCTCCTCCAAGGCCCGGTCCAGCAGCTTCCCGGCAGGCCCGACGAACGGCTTCCCCTGCCGGTCCTCCTGGTCCCCGGGCTGCTCCCCCACGAGCATGACCCGGGCGTCCTGGTTCCCGTCCCCGAACACGGTCCGGGTGGCGTCCCGGTGCAAGGGACACCCCCGGCAGTCGGCAGCGGCCTCCCGCAGAGCGGAAAGCCCACCGCGACCAGGAACAAAGGGTTCAGCGGTATAGGCATCCTCAGGTGCCGAGGTCCTGACCATGCCCTCCGGGTACCCACCCAGGGGCGCGGGACCCCATCGATATGCGGCTCCGCCGCGTGGGCGCGACCAGCCCC